>WFPZ01000267.1 GCA_015487335.1 Paracoccaceae bacterium | reverse complement strand
GTCGCCAGCTGGACGGCGCTCTGTCCTCCATCCGGGCCCTGCCGCCGATCGTCGATGCGGTGGGCGGCGAGGTGGAGATCCACATGGACGGCGGCATCCGCTCGGGGCAGGACGTGCTCAAGGCCCGGGCGCTGGGCGCGCGCGGGGTCTACATCGGGCGCAGCTACATCTACGGGCTGGGGGCGATGGGCGAGAAGGGGGTGAGCAAGGCCCTGGAGATCATCCACCGCGAGCTGGACCTTTCCATGGCCTTCTGCGGCCACCGCGATATCGAGCAGGTGGACCGCTCCATCCTGATGGTGCCCAGGGGCTTTGCCGGCGAGTGGGAATAAGGCCGCCCGAAGCGCCCTTTTACCCCCTTTCCAAAGGCCGAAGAGTCGTCTATACGCGCGGCTTCACCGGGCATACACCCTTGGAGGATGCCCGCCAATTCAGGAGAAGAACCATGGCTGGTGAGATCCCAGATCTTCACGCCCAGCTACGGACGGGGACAGGCAAGGGGGCCGCTCGTCAAGCTCGCCGCGAGGGCTACGTACCGGGTGTCGTTTACGGTGGCGGCGCCGAACCGCTGCCCATCCAGATCCCCTTCAACGACCTGATCAAGCGCCTCAAGGCGGGCCGCTTCCTGTCGACCCTGTTCAACCTCAAGGTCGAGGGCCACGAGGACGTGCGCGTCATCTGCCGCGAGGTGCAGCGCGACGTGGTCAAGGACCTGCCGGTGCACCTCGACCTGCTGCGCCTGCGCCGCACCACCAGGATCGCGCTTTACATCCCGGTCGAGTTCATCAACGAGGACGCAGCCCCCGGCATTCGCCGCGGCGGCGTGCTGACGGTGGTGCGCCCGGAGGTGGAGCTGCTGGTGACCGCCGGCGACATCCCCGAAAAGATCACCGTCGATCTCACCGGCATGGATATCGGCGACGTGGCGCACATCTCCGAAGTCAAGCTTCCCGATGGCGTGAAGCCCACGATCGACCGTGACTTCGTGATCGCCAACATCTCGGCCCCGTCCGGCCTGCGCGCCTCGGAAGAGGACGGCGAGGGCGGCGAATCCGAAGATGGCGGAGAGGGCGCCTCCGAGAGCGGGGCGGGCTGACCCTTCTCAACCGGAACACCCTGGCGGGGCCTTCGGGCCCCGTCTTTCGTTTGCGCCCGCCACGCCCGCGCCCTAGAAGGTTTCCGACCTGGATCGCAGCGAAAGCAAGCGGAGCCGCAGATGAAACTGTTTGTCGGACTGGGAAACCCCGGCGCGAAATACGCCCGCAACCGCCACAACGTGGGGTTCATGGCGCTTGACCGGATCGCCGCCGATCACGGCTTCTCGCCCTGGCGTGCCCGCTTTCAGGGGCTTGTCAGCGAAGGCCGGCTGGGGGGCGAGAAGGTGATCCTGCTCAAGCCCGAGACCTACATGAACCGCTCCGGCCAGTCGGTGGGCGAGGCGATGCGCTTCTACAAGCTCGGCCCCGAGGACGTTACGGTATTCCACGACGAGATCGATCTCGCTCCGGGCAAGTGCCGGGTCAAGGAAGGCGGCGGACACGCCGGGCACAACGGGCTGCGCTCGGTGCATCAGCACATCGGCCCGGATTACCGCCGGGTGCGGATCGGCGTCGGCCACCCCGGCCACAAGGAGCAGGTGGCAGCCTATGTGCTGCACGATTTCGCAAAGGCCGACGCGCAATGGCTGGAGCCGCTGCTGCAGGGCATCAGCGACGGGGCGGAGGAGCTCGTCCGTGGAGACGGCGGACGTTTCATGAATGCGGTGGCCCTTCGGGTGAACCCGCCCCGCGCCCCGAAGCCGAAGCCCCGGAGGGCCGTAGGCGACGAGACCCGGGCCGAGCCCGAAGCGCAGCCCGAGCCGCAGCCCGATACCCGCAGCGCCCTGCAGCGCCTGGTGGACAGGTTTCGCTGAGAAACGGGCCGGAACGGCCACGGGCCCCGGCCTGCCGTTGCGTCAGCGTTGAAACGCCGGCAGGAGCCGTGTTTCCCTGCCACCCGGGAGGAGAAAATGCGCAAACCCCTGAAGTTCTCCATGTGGCTGTTTCTGACGGTGCTTCTGATCATCGCCGCGATGGTGTTTTTCAAGCGCGAGGAGATCCGGCGCCTGATGACCGTCAACAGCCTGTTCGAGGCCGACCGGATCGTCCGCAACTTCTCGAACATGGACGCCGCCTTCCTGACCGTGCCGGTGGATCGCGGCACCGGGCCGGTCAGCCCCCTGCCCCGCGGCCCTGAAGCCGCCCTGCCACCCGAGGTGGAAAGCTGGATCGCCCGCCGCAGCGTGACCTCTCTGGTAATCCTCAAGGACGGGCAGATCGTATCCGAGCGCTACTTCCTGGGCACCGGCCCCGAAGACAGGCGGATTTCCTGGTCGGTGGCCAAGAGCTTTCTCTCGGCGCTGCTGGGCACCGTGCTGGCCGAGGGGGCGGTCGCCTCGCTCGACGACCCGGTGGAGAAATACGCCCCGCTGCTGATCGGCTCGGCCTATGAGGGCGCCACCATCCGCAACGTGCTCAACATGGCCTCGGGGGTGGTCTTCGACGAGGACTACATGGATTACGATTCCGACATCAACCGCATGGGGCGCGAACTGGCGCTGGGCGGCTCGATGGACGGTTTCGCCGCCGCCCTGAAAGAGCGTTTCGCCGAGCCCGGCACCGTCTGGCAATATGTCTCGATCGACACCCATGTGATCGGCATGGTGATTCGCGGCGCCACCGGGCGCTCCATCCCCGATCTGATGTCGGAGCGGATCATTGCGCCGCTGGGGGTGGAGCAATCTCCCTATTACCTCACCGACGGCGAAGGCGTGGCCTTCGTGCTGGGCGGGCTGAACATGCGCACCCGGGATTATGCACGCTTCGGGCAGATGTATCTCGACGAGGGCCGGTTCAACGGCCGCCAGATCGTGCCGGCCGACTGGGTGCGCGCCTCGACCCTGCCCACCGCGCCCACCCGGCCCGGCGAGATCGGCTATGGCTACCAGTGGTGGGTGCCCCGCGGCGCCCCGGAAGGAGAATTCATGGCCCGTGGCATCTACGGGCAGTACATCTACGTGAACCGCCCCCGTGGCGTGGTGATCGCCACCAACGCCGCCGATCGCGGCTTTCGCGAGCCGGGCGTCGACGAGGAAAACATCGAGATCTTCCGCCTGATTGCCGAAAGCCTGTGAACATGGCATGGTCAGCAGGACCGCCCCGGCGCGGTCGTCACCCCGGAGGGGCAAGATGGACAAGGATCCAAGCCTGAACGTACTCGGCGGCGCGTTGCAGCCCTGCTCGCACGAGCCGCTTACCGGTTTCTTCCGCGACGGCCATTGCAATACCTGCCCCGAGGATGCCGGCAGCCATACCGTCTGCGCCGTCATGACGGCCGAGTTTCTGGCCTTCTCCAAGTATGTGGGCAACGATCTGACCACCCCGCGCCCGGAGTTCGGCTTTCCCGG
>WFPZ01000266.1 GCA_015487335.1 Paracoccaceae bacterium | reverse complement strand
CATAAATACGTTGGGTGAATTTCGGGGCGCGGAGCGTTCCGCCGGAAAAGGGAGAGACCCCATGCTCAACAACATCGGCCTTCCCGGCCTGCTTCTGATAGCCATCGTCGTGCTGGTGCTCTTCGGGCGCGGCAAGATCTCGGCCCTGATGGGCGAGGTCGGCAAGGGCATTACCGCCTTCAAGAAGGGCGTGAGCGACGGCACCAGGGAACTTGAAGACCAGGCCGCCGCCGCCCGCGACGTGACGCCCGAGGAAGAGAAGGAAAAGGACAAGGTCTGATTTGCCTGTCCGTCAGGGGCTGAGAGCGCATGTTTGATATCGGCTGGACCGAGCTTCTGGTCATTGGCATCGTCGCGTTGATCGTGGTCGGTCCCAAGGACCTGCCGGGAATGTTCCATGCCATGGGGCGTTTCATGGCCAAGGCGCGCAGGTTGGCGCGCGAGTTCAGCAGCGCCATGGAGGACGCCGCAAGGGAGACCGGCGTCGATGACGTGGCGAAGGATCTCAAGGACATGACCTCGGCCAGGAGCCTCGGGCTGGACAAGGTCAAGGAAGCGGCGGACAAGTTCGAGAACTGGGAGCCGCTGGAGCCGCTCCAGAAGCCGAAGAGCCCGGAGAAACAGGCGCTTTCGGAAGAACGCGCCGAGGCGGCGCGCAAGATCCGCGAGGCAACCGCCAAGGCCGCCTCGGAGCGTCAGGCGGCGGAAGCCGACGATGCGCCCGCCGCGAAGGAGACCGCGCAGAAGACGGCGAAAAAGCCCGCGGCGAAGAAAGCCGCTGCCGGAAAGGCCCCGGCAGGCGGGGCTGCGGCGAAGAAGGCGCCAGCCGGGACGCCCGCAGCCGGGGCAGGTGCGAAGAAGCCGGCTTCCGGAACCACCAGGAAAGCCAGTAGCAAATGAGCACGACCGACGACGAGATAGAGGACAGTTCCGCCCCGCTGATAGAGCACCTTGCCGAGCTGCGTTCGCGGCTCATCAAGTCGGTGATGGCCTTCATCGTCGGCATGGTGATCAGCTTCAGCGCCTGGAACCCGATCTTCAATTTTCTCACCTCGCCGCTGTGCGAGGCGCTGGGCCAGAACGGGCAGGGCGATTGCGGGCTGATCCTGATCAAGCTGCAGGAAGGGTTCTTCGTGGCGGTCTCCATCTCGCTGCTGGGCGGGCTGGTGCTGTCCTTTCCCTTCATTGCCTACCAGCTGTGGCGTTTCGTGGCGCCGGGTCTCTACAAGTCCGAGAAGGGCGCCTTCCTGCCCTTCCTGATCGCCTCGCCCTTCATGTTCTTCCTCGGCGCCGCCTTCGCCTTCTATGTGGTCACTCCGCTGGCCTTCGATTTCTTCCTCGGCTTCCAGCAGGGCAACATCACCGGCCAGGGCGGTGGCGAGGAGGGGCTGCCGAACATCGTCTTTCAGGGATCGGCCCAGGAATACCTGCGCCTGACCATCAAGTTCATCGTCGCCTTCGGACTGTGCTTCCAGCTGCCGGTGCTGCTGACGCTGATGGGCAAGGCGGGGCTGGTTTCCTCTCAGGGGCTGGGAGCGGTGCGCAAATACGCGGTGGTGGGCATCCTGGTGCTGGCCGCCATCGTCACCCCGCCGGATGTCATCACCCAGATCATCCTGTTCACCGTGGTCTATGGCCTCTACGAGATCTCCATCTGGCTGGTGCGCCGGGTCGAGAAGAAGCGCAACGAGCGGCTGCGCGAAGAGGGGCTTCTGGACGACGAGGAAGAGGCCTGATGCCCGGCAGGAAGGCGCTGAAGCGGATTGCCGAGGCGCTCGAGAGGCTCTCTCCGCCGCCGCCCGCGCTGCCCTCCTTCGCCGAGGCCGAGGCCTTCGTGTGGCATACGGGCCCCGACAGGCTGGAGCCGGTGGAGAAGGTCAACCGGGTGGATCTGCGCCTGCTGGTGGGCATCGACCGCGCGCGCGACACGCTTTTGGAAAACACCCTGCGCTTTGCCCGCGGACTGCCTGCCAACAACGCCCTTCTGTGGGGGGCGCGCGGGATGGGAAAATCCTCTCTGGTCAAGGCCGTGCACGCCGAAGTTCAGGCCCGTGGAGAGGCGCTGAAACTGGTGGAACTGCATCGCGAGGATCTGCCCTCTGTGGGGCGGCTCATGAACCTGCTGCGCGCCGCGCCCCACCGCTTCGTGCTGTTTTGCGACGATCTTTCCTTCAGTCACGACGACGAGCACTACAAGTCGCTCAAGGCGGTGCTCGACGGCGGCATCGAGGGCCGGCCCGACAACGTGGTGTTCTACGCCACCTCGAACCGTCGCCATCTGATGCCCCGCGACATGATCGAGAACGAACGTTCCTCCGCCATCAGCCCCTCCGAGGCGGTGGAGGAAAAGATCTCGCTGTCGGACCGCTTCGGCCTGTGGCTGGGCTTCCATCCCTGCAGCCAGGATGACTATCTGGCGATGATCCGCGGCTACTGCGCGGCCTGGGGGCTGGAGATCGACGAGGAGGCGCTGCGCGCCGAGGCGATCGAGTGGCAGGCCACGCGGGGGGCGCGCTCGGGGCGGGTGGCCTGGCAGTTCTTCACCGATCTCGCCGGCCGTCACGGCATTCGGCTGTAGCGCGCAGCATGCGCGCGCAAGGCTTCCAGAAGATGGGCGCCTCTTCCGCGCCGGGGCGCCCCTGCACGGCAGGTCTCGCGCCGCCCGTGGCGCGATGCCCGGACAGCTGAGCGCGCCCCGCCGCCAGCAGATCCCGCAACGGCCCTACTGCAGGAAGGGCATCGGATCGACGCTGTCGATGCCGCGGCGCACCTGGAAGTGCAGGAAGCTGGGATTGCCGGCCCGCACTTCGGCAATCTTCTGGCCGCGGCGGACCTTGTCTCCCTTGTTGACCGTCACGTTGTCGACGCCGGCGTAGACCGTCAGCAGGTTGTCGGCATGGCGCAGCACGATGATCGGCACCTGGTCGGTGTCGCGGGTGATCGCCGCCACGGTGCCGTCGGCGGCGGCCACCACCGGGGTGCCGGCGGGGGCGGCGATGTTGATGCCCTCGTTCTTGCCCTGCTGGTAGCCGCGGATGATCTTGCCCTTGGTGGGCATCATCAGCTGCGCGGTATCGGACGCCGCCGAGCGGTCTTCGCCCAGATCGGGCGAGGGCGGGGTGGCGACGGCGGCGCTTTCCTCCTCGGGCAGCGGGGCGGAGGCGGAAGGCGGCGCAGGCGTGGCGGGCTCTTCGTTGCGGGGCTCGGGCGTCTGGTCGGGCCGCGGCGCGGGAGCTGTTTCGGCGGGGGCTGAAGGCGCCGGTTTGGCCGGAACCGGGATCAGCAGGAACTGGCCCTCGCGCACTGCCAGATCGGGGCCGAGGCCGTTCCACTCGGCCAGGGCGCGCACCGAGACGTTGTAGAGCCGGGCGATGGTGAAGGCGGTCTCGCCGCGCTCCACCCGGTGGCGCAGCGGTTCCACCGTGTCGGTCCCGGCGGGGGGCGCCCCGGCGGGCTGGCCGCCGCCGGCCCGCTCGATGGCGTTGCCCGCCAGCGCCGTGATGTCGACGCCGGTGTCCGAGATCGGCCCGCTGGAGATGCCCCCCGGCGCGCCGGCTGGCGGGGCGTCCACCCGCCGGGGCAGGGCGATCACCTCGCCTTCGCGCAGCACCGTATCGGGGGCAAGGCCGTTGTAGCGGGACAGCTCGCCCACCGGGAGGCCCACCCGTTCGGCCACGTCGACCAGCGTGTCGCCACGCCGGGCCACGGCCACCTGGAAATTCGGGTAGGAGATGACCCCGCGGCTGTCGGGGGCGGGACGCCGGGCGGTGGCCTGCTGGGCGGCACCGGCGGTGTTGAACCCGTTGGCCAGCCCCCGCAGGTCGAAGTCGACCGGCCCTTCGCAGGCGGACAGCGCGATCAGCGCCCCGCCCATCAGGGCGATCCGGAATTTCCACTGGCCTGTAAGTTTCATGGCTCGCATCCTCAATCCACCGGCCCTTGTCCCCGGGCCTTCGCCACATGCAGTTCGCGCAAGCTACTCTTCCCCCAGCCCCTCGAGAAGGGGGACAAAACGCACCGGCCGGATTTCTTCGTAATCGTAGCCCGTTTCGGTGCGGGTGACCTTGATCAGGCTTTGTACCGTATCCGACTGTCCCACCGGCAACACCATGATACCGCCGATTTTCATCTGCGCCAATAGGGGGCCTGGCGGGTCTTCGGCGGCGGCGGTCACGATGATGCGGTCGAAGGGGGCCTGCTCGGGAAAGCCGTGGCTGCCGTCGGCGGTGAAGGCGGTGATGTTGGTCAGCCCGAGCCTGTCGAAGAGCGCGCGGGCCTCGTGCACCAGCCGGCGGTGGCGGTCCACGGTGTAGACCCGGCGGGCCAGCTGGCTGAGGATCGCCGCCTGATACCCCGATCCGGTGCCCACCTCGAGCACCTTGTCGCGGGGCGAGGGCGCCAGGGCCTGGGTCATCAGCCCCACCACCGAGGGCTGCGAGATGGTCTGGCCGCAGGCGATCGGCAGCGGCATGTCCTCGTAGGCCCGCGCCGCAAAGATTCCGCGCACGAAGTCGCCGCGGTCGATCCGTTCCATCGCCTCCAGAACCCGGCTGTCTGTCACCCCCCGGGTGCGCAGCGCGAACAGGAACTGCATCTTGCGTTCGGCCACGTCGTCGGTCATTCCAGCCGCTCCCTCAGCTCGTCGAGCACGTCGTGGGCGGTGAGATCGGCCCGCATCGGCGTTATCGAGATGTAGCCCTCCAGGTTGGCGGTGACGTCGGTGCCGGGGCCGGTGGGAAAATGCTGCGGGCCGCCCTTGACCCAGAGAAACTTGCGCCCCGAGGGCGAGCGGTGCGGCTCGACCCCGAAGACGGTTTCGCGGCGGTAGCCCTGGGCGGAAACCCGATGGCCCCGGATGCGGCCGGCCGGCACGGGCGGGAAGTTGACGTTGTAGAACAGCCGGTAGTCGTCGGCATCCCACAGGCCCTTCTCGAGGATCAGACGCACCGTGTTCGCCCCGGCCGCGGCGGCGGCCTCGAAGGGATCATCCAGAGAGATGTTCTCGGGCCCGAGGAATTGCGACAGCGCAATCGCCGGCAGGCCCTGCAGGGCCGCTTCCATGGCGCCGCCCACGGTGCCGGAGTAGAGCGCGTTCTCGGCGGCGTTGTTGCCGCGGTTGATGCCGGAGAGTACCAGATCGGGCGGTTGGGGCATCACATCGTGCAGGGCCGCGAGCACGCAATCGGCCGGCGAGCCCTCGGCGGCGAAGCGGCGCGGGCCCAGCTCGGCGATCATCATCGGGTGGGTGTAGCTGATGCAGTGGCCGACCCCGGACTGCTCGAAGGCCGGCGCCACCGTCCAGACCTCGCCCCCGGGGCCGGCGAGGTGCTCGGCGATGCGCTGCAGCACCGTCAGGCCGGGCGCATTGATGCCGTCGTCATTGGTGATGAGAATCCGCATGGACCTGCCCGAGAACGCTTTGTTCCTGAATAGATGAGCCGGGGGCGCGCGGCAAGCGCCCCGCCTGTGCCGCCCATCCCGGGCCCCGTCCGGGCTCAGAGCGCCTCGAGCAGCCTTCTCGCCTCTTCATGGGGGTCGGCCAGCACGCTGCGGTCCTCGCCGGGAAAGAAGCGGGCCCGGGTGGCGGTGGGCATCGGGCGCGGTTCAAGAACCAGAACGCGGGGACCTGTGCGCCTGGTTTCCTCCTGCCAGCTGCGGGCCAGCGCGATCTGGGCCGCCTTGGTGGCCCCGTAGGCACCGAAGAACTTCTGCCCGCCGCGCGGGTCGTCAAAGAACACCGCGGTGCCGGCCGGGGCGACGCGCAGCAGCGGCGCCACCATGGGGATCAGCCGCCCCGTGGCGGTGACGTTGGTTTCGATGGAGCGCTCCCAGTCCTTGGCGCCGATGTGGTCGGCCGGCGAGAGCGGTGCGGTGTAGATGGCGGTGTGGGCCCAGACGTCCACATGCCCCCAGCGGTCGAAGATCGAGCGGCACAGATGGGCCATGGCATCGGCGTTGGTGATGTCCATCGGCGCCAGCGTGGCCTGTCCGCCCGCTTCCTGGATGCGGTCGTCCAGCTCTTCCAGCCCGCCGGTGGTGCGGGCCACGGCGACGATGTGATGGCTTTCCGCAAGCGCCAGGGAAAGGGCGGCCCCCAGGCCGCGCGAGGCGCCGGTGACGAGGGCGATTTTCTGATCGGTCATGGGTGCGGTTTGCGGCACCGCGGCGCGAAGGTCAAGAGAGCGGATCGCCGCTGTGTGCGCGCCGCGCGCTCATTCGGCGGCGGTGTCGATCTCGAAGCCGCGTTCGATCATGTCGGAGGGGCGCACCGGATATGCGCCGGAAAAGCAGGCATCGCAGTATTGCGGCTGGTCGGCGTTGCGCCCGCCCGCCTCGCCCACCGCGCGGTAAAGCCCGTCAAGCGAGATGAAGCGCAGGCTGTCCACCCCGATATGGACGCGCATTTCTTCTTCGCTCATGCGGCTGGCCAGCAGCTTTTCGCGCTCGGGCGTGTCCACCCCGTAAAAGCAGGGCCAGGCGGTGGGGGGGCTGGCGATGCGGAAATGCACCTCCTTCGCGCCGGCATCCATGATCATTTCCTTGATCTTCAGCGAGGTGGTGCCGCGCACCACGGAATCGTCCACCAGGATCACCCGCTTGCCGCGAATGAGCGCCCGGTTGACGTTGAGCTTGAGCCGCACGCCCATGTTGCGGATCTGCTCGGTGGGTTCGATGAAGGTGCGCCCCATGTACTGGTTGCGGATGATTCCCATGGCGTAGGGGATGCCGCTTTCCTGGGAATAGCCGATGGCCGCGGGCGTGCCGCTGTCGGGCACCGGGCAGACGAGATCGGCCTCCACCGGGGCTTCGCGGGCCAGCTCCACCCCGATCTGGCGCCGTGTTTCGTAGACGGAGCGCCCGCCGAGAATCGAATCGGGACGCGAGAAATAGACATGCTCGAAGATGCAGAAGCGCGGCGGCACCGCTTCGAAGGGGTGGTAGCTCTGCACCCCGTTTTCGGCCGAGATCACCACCATCTCGCCCGGTTCGATCTCGCGGATGAACTCGGCGCCGATGATGTCGAGCGCGCAGGTTTCCGAGCTCAGCACCCAGCCCTCGCCCACCCGCCCCAGCACCAGCGGGCGCACGCCCAGCGGGTCGCGCACGCCCATCAGCTTGGTGCGGGTCATGGCGACGATGGAATAGGCCCCCTCGACCCGGCGCAGCGCGTCCTTCATCCGCTCGGGGATGTTGCGCTGCAGCGACAGGGCCATCAGGTGGATGATGCACTCGCTGTCCGAGGATGACTGGAAGATCGAGCCGCGCTCGATCAGCTCGCGCCGCAGCGCCCGGGCGTTGGTGATGTTGCCGTTGTGGGCGATTGCCGCGCCGCCCATCGAGAACTCGCCGAAGAAGGGCTGCACGTCGCGGATCGAGGTGGCGCCCTTGGAGCCGGCGGTGGAATAGCGCACGTGGCCGATGGCGATGGCGCCGGGCAGGGTTTCCATCAGCCCCGCCTTGGTGAAATTGTCGCGCACATAGCCGAAACGATGGGCCGAGTTGAAGCCGGTCTGCGGCGCGTAGCTGATGATGCCGCCGGCCTCCTGGCCGCGATGCTGCAGCGCATGCAGGCCGAGGGCCACGAAATTGGCGGCATCGTTCACGCCGATGACGCCGTAGACGCCGCATTCCTCTTTCAGCTTGTCGTCGTCGAAGGGGTGAGCGGGGGGCAGGTCACGCATTGCAGCTGGCAGCTCCGAATCCCTGGGCGGTGGGTCGCCCCCCTCATAGTGCCTCGCGCCGCCGCTGTCATCAGCCAGTCGCGCAGATCGCGCCGGGCATTGCGGCGCTACGGTCTTGCCAGGCTCCAGACCCCGCCGATGCCGTCGCCGTTGATGTCGCCGGGGCGGCTGTCCTTGTAGTAGCGGTAAAGCGGCCGGCCCTTGTAGGCGGCCTGGAAGGTGCCGTCCCGGCGCTTGATCAGCGTGTAGTTCTCGCCCAGCTTCGTGCCTGCGGGCAGCAGCAGGGGGGGCCACTTCTCGGCGCATTCGCCATAGCAGTTGGAGACGCCGGGCTCGTCGTCTGCGTAGAAATACAGAGACAGGTGGTCTTCCTGCATCATGTAGACCTGCCCCTTGAACTTGCGGCTGTGCACGAGCTCGTTGCCGTGGGCGGCGGCCAGTGCGGCACTGGGGGCCAGCGCCAGGGCCAGCGTTGCGGCGGTAAGGATTCTGGCAAGCATCATTCGGGGCTCCGGCTTGGTTGCAGGTTGTGCGTCCGTTTCTTTCGCTCTTTTACCGGGCCAGGCACGGATGTGCAGCGCCGGTTGCGGGGTGCGGCGATCAACATTTCGCGAAAGGCCCGTGTGAGGGCGGGAAAACCGCAAGGCGGCCGGGCGCCGCCGGGGCGATGATTCGCCCCGGTTGCGGATCACAGGGCGGTGTCGGCGCAGTTGCCGACGAGCTCCTCGTAGCGGGTGGCGATCCAGCCGGGGATGTCCTCGGGCACGGCCTCGTTGAGGCTGTCCTGCACGTTGGCAAAGATCCTGACGGTGCGGGAGTCGTCCACCATGGCGACGGGCTCGCCGATCACCACCCGGTCGTAGACCACCAGCGCGATGGCCACCAGAACCAGCCCCCTCGCGACCCCGAACAGGAAGCCCAGGCCCTGGTCGAGCCCGCTGAGCGCCGAGCGCTGCACGGCGGAGGCGAACAGCGGGGTGAAGACCGAGACCGCCACGAGGGCAACCGCGAACACCCCGGCGAAGGCGGCGATGATCGAGAGTTCGCAGCTTTCGGCCAGTACATCCCGCAGGATGGGGATTTCGCGTACCAGGGGCTCGGCGCTCGGGGCGAAGATGAAGGCCGCGATGGCGGCGATGATCCAGCCGGCGATGGCCAGGGCCTCGCGCACGAAGCCGCGCGAGTAGGCCAGTATGCCCGATACGATGACGACCAGCGCCACCACGCCGTCGATGATCGTGAAACCTTCCATGCTCAACACTCCTCGCGCGTGTTAACCCGCGCCGAAATTCTCGCCCACGAAGCTCGTCAGGTCCGGCAGCTGCCTCACCGCCAGACCGTCGCCCGAGCCGACCTTGCTCCGCGCCGGGACGATCGCCCGGGAAAAGCCCAGCTTCCGGGCTTCCCTGAGGCGGTTACCGGTCTGCCCGACGGGGCGCAAGGCTCCTGATAGACTGATTTCTCCGAAAACCACAGTATCGGCCGGCAGGGCAACGTCTTCTCTGGCCGAAAGTAGCGCCGCCGCAACAGCCAGATCGGCGGCGGGCTCGTTCACCTTCAGGCCGCCGGCGACGTTGAGATAGACGTCGAGCCCGGCGAAGGGAATGGCGCAGCGCGCCTCCAGCACCGCCAGGATCATTGCCAGCCGCCCGCCGTCCCAGCCCACCACCGTGCGCCGGGGCTGGCTGTGAGGGGTGGGAGAGACCAGCGCCTGGAACTCCACCAGCACGGGGCGCGTGCCCTCGATGCCGGCAAACACCACCGAGCCGGGGGCGGGCGCGTCGCGTTCGCCGAGGAAAAGGGCCGAGGGGTTGGGCACTTCGGTCAGGCCGGTGCCGGTCATCTCGAACACCCCGATCTCGTCGGCCGGGCCGAAGCGGTTCTTCACCGCGCGCAGGATGCGGAACTGGTGCCCGCGCTCGCCCTCGAAATAGAGCACCGTGTCCACCATGTGCTCGACCACCCGCGGCCCGGCGATCTGGCCCTCCTTGGTGACATGCCCCACCAGCACCACCGCCACGCCCTTGCGCTTGGCGAAGCTGGTCAGCTCGTGCGCGGCGGCGCGCACCTGGGCCACGGAACCGGGGGCGCTTTCCACGTTGTCGGCCCACATCGTCTGGATCGAATCGATCACCGCGATGTCGGGGCGCTCGGCCTCCAGCGTGGTGAGGATGTCGCGCAGGCTGGTTTCGGTGGCCAGTTGCACCGGTGCATCGGCCAGCCCCAGCCTTTGCGCGCGCATCCTGATCTGGGCGCCGGCCTCCTCGCCCGAGATATAGAGCGCCTTCAGACCGCGCCGGGCGAAGCTGGCCGCGGCCTGCAGCAGCAGCGTGGACTTGCCGATGCCGGGATCGCCCCCCACCAGGATGGCGCTGGCCGGCACCAGCCCGCCGCCCAGCACCCGGTCCAGCTCGGCGATGCCGGAGCCGGTGCGCGGCAGCGGCGCGTCCTCGGCCGAAAGCGTGCCGAGCGCAACCGCCCGGCCCCGCCGCGCCCCCAGCGACGTCTTCGCCGGGCCGGCCGAGAGGGGGCTGTCCTCGACGATGGTGTTCCATTCTCCGCAGCCGTCGCAGCGGCCCGACCACTTGGAATGGGCCGTGCCGCAGGAGGTGCAGGTGAATGTCGCCGCTTTCGCCATGGCCGCTTTGTGACCGCTCAGCGCCTGCGCGTCAAATGGCCGATCGCCAGCGAGGCAAGGATGCAGCCGGTGAACAGGTAGAGCCCCCAGGCGGTTTCCACCCGCCCGACGCCGATGCCCTTCACGACCACGATGTAGAGCGCGATCAGGAACACGTCGGCCATGGCCAGCCGGCCGAGGATTTCGAGTGCGCCCAGGATGCGCCGGCGGGCGAGGTGAAAATGCACCAGCGCCAGGCCGATGACCTTCAGGTAGGGCGCGAAGAGGGCCAGGAAACTGACCACAAGCGCCAGCGCCACGTCGGTGCGCCACAGCGCCTGCAGCCCCGAGATGACGGTGATTTCCGACAGGCCGAACAGCGGCAGCAGCCCCGCGCGCAACAGCGGCGCGAACCAGGAGATCGGGAACAGGACCGCGAGTGCGAGATTGGCGTATTTCAGCGCGCTCATGGGCCGTGCGCGCCCTGGCGGGCCCGCGCCTGCCGCGTGGGAGTGTTTCTGGAGGGAAGAAGGCGCGGGGGCGTCATCGCACCGCCTCGATCGGCCCCTCGGCGCGGCCGTGGATGAACTGGTCGAGCCAGGGATTGCCGGAGTCGTCCATCTGCTCGACCGGACCGGACCACCGGATGACGCCGTCGTGCAGCATCGCCACCTTGTCGGCGATGGCGCGCACGGAGGCCATGTCGTGGGTGATGGTGATGGCGGTGGCGCCCATCTCGGTGACGATCTCGCGGATCAGCTGGTTGATGACGCCGGCCATGATCGGGTCGAGCCCGGTGGTGGGCTCGTCGAAGAAGATGATCTCGGGTTCGGCGGCGATGGCGCGGGCCAGCCCGACGCGCTTTTGCATGCCGCCCGACAGTTCGGCGGGGTAGAGATCGGCCACCTCCGGTTTCAGCCCCACCCGGCGCAGCTTCTCGATGGCGATCTCGCGGGCCTCGCCCCTTGGCCGCTTGAGCGAGCCGCGCAGCAGGCGGAAGGCCACGTTCTGCCAGACGGTGAGCGAATCGAACAGTGCACCGCCCTGAAACAGCATGCCGAAGCGGGCGAGGAAGGCGTCGCGCTCGGCCTCGGCCACGTCCTGCCCGTCAAGCAGGATGGTCCCAGAATCGGGCTTCACCAGGCCGAGGATGCACTTGATCGTCACCGACTTGCCGGTGCCCGAGCCGCCGATGATCACCATGCTCTCGCCGGTGGGGACGGTGAGGTTCACCCCTCGCAGAACCTTGTTCGCCCCGAAGGCCTTGTGGATGTCGCGCAGCTCGATCATGCGGAGAAGAACAGCTCGGTCAGGATGTAGTTGGTGGCCAGGATCAGCACCGAGGCCGAGACCACCGCATTGGTGGTGGCCCGGCCCACGCCGCGCGCCCCGCGCCCCGAGTTCATGCCGTGATAGCAGCCCATGGTGGCGACGATGAAGCCGAAGACCGCGGCCTTGATCAGCCCCGAGACCACGTCCCAGCTTTCGAGGAAGTCGATGGTGTTGTTGAGATAGACGGCGGCGTTGAAATCCAGCCGGTTGACGCCCACCAGAAAGCCGCCCATCACCCCGATCACGTCGCCCGCCGCCACCAGCGCCGGCAGCACCAGGGTGGCGGCCAGGACCCGCGGCACGGCGAGGTATTTCATCGGGTTGGTGGAAAGCGTGACGAGGGCGTCGATCTGCTCGGTCACCTTCATGGTGCCCAGTTCGGCGGCGATCGAGGCGGCAACCCGCCCGGCCACCATCAGCCCGGCCAGCACGGGGCCCAGCTCGCGCACCATGCCGATGGCGACGATCGAGGGCACCACCGATTCGGCGTTGAAGCGCGCCCCGCCGGCGTAGATCTGCAGCGCCAGCGCGCCGCCGGTGAACAGGGTGGTCAGCCCCACCACGGGCAGGCTGAAGTAGCCGATGTGGAGAACCGCCTGCAGGAACTCCCGCAGGTAGAAGGGCGGGCGGATCAGGTGGCCCAGCGTGGCCCCGGCAAACAGTGTCACCCGGCCGATCACCGCCATCAGGCCGAGGAAGGAACGGCCGACCGAGGCCAGGGGCTGCAGCGGGCTCATGCGCCCTCCCGGTAGCGGCGGCGGTAGCGCGCCCCCAGCGCGGTGAGGATCTCGTAGCCGATGGTGCCGGCGGCGCGGGCCAGATCGTCCACCGTCTGGTGCGGGCCGAGAATGTCGAGCGATGCGGGCGTGTCGGGCAGATCGGTGATGTCCACGGTCAGCAGATCCATCGAGACGCGCCCGACCAGCGGGCAGGGGGTGGCGCCGTGAAACAGCACCGCCCGGCCCGAGAGGGCGCGGATCAGCCCGTCGGCATAGCCCGCCGACAGCGTGGCGATCCGCGAGGGCCGCGTGGCCGTCCAGGTGTTGGAATAGCCCACGGTTTCGCCCGCCTCCAGTTCGCGGATCTGGATCACCGGGATGGACAGATGCGCCACCGGACGGGCGGCGGCGAAGGGCAGCCCGCCGTAGAGCCCGATGCCGGGGCGGGTGATGTCGAAGTGATACTCGGGCCCCAGCAGGATGCCGCCGGTGGCGGCAAGCGAGCGCGCGATGCCCAGCCCGTCGGTGAGTTCGCGAAAACGCGCCAGCTGCGCGGCGTTCATCGGGTGGTCGGGCTCGTCGGCGCAGGCCAGATGCGACATGATCAGCGCCGGGCCGGCCGCCAGCGCCACCTCGCGCACCGCCTGCCATTCGCCCGGCTCCATGCCCAGCCGGTTCATGCCGGTGTCCAGCTGGATGGCGAAGGGATGGCGGGGCAGGGCTTCCAGATGCCGGGTGAGCTGCTCGGGCGAGTTGAGCACCGGGGTCAGGGCGAGATCGCGGATCACGACGGCATCACCGGCCATGTGGCCGGAGAAGACGAAGATTTCCGGGCCCGGCCCGAGCGCCTCGCGCAGCGCGGTGCCCTCCTCGGCCACCGCCACGAAGAAGCGCCGCACCCCCTGGCCGGCCAGCGCCCGGGCCACCGGGGCCGCACCCAGCCCGTAGGCATCGGCCTTGACCACGGCGGCGGTTTCCACCCCCGGCGCGACGTGGCCGTCCAGCGCGCGCCAGTTGGCGGTCAGGGCGTCGAGGTCGATGGTCAGCTCGGCGGTGCTCATGGGGGCGTTTTTGACCGCGCAGGCCGCGTGGTGCAAGGCAAAAGGCCCGCGCGGGCCAGGCCGGGCGCGCGCCCCGCGGCGGCAGGGCCGCGGGCGCGGGGCTCAGAACGCGCCTTCCGCGCCGCGCTGATGGGGCCTGGCGAGGTTGCCGAAACGGGTGAACTGCCCCTCGAAGCTTAGCTCCACCGTGCCGATCGGCCCGTGGCGCTGCTTGCCGATGATCACCTCGGCCTTGCCGTGGACCCTCTCCATCTCGTCCTGCCATTTGGCCATGGCGTCGAGGTCGTGGTCGGCGGGTTTCTCGCGTTCCTTGTAATATTCCTCGCGGAACACGAACATCACCACGTCGGCGTCCTGCTCGATCGAGCCCGATTCGCGCAGGTCCGACAGCTGCGGGCGCTTGTCCTCGCGCGCTTCCACCTGGCGCGACAGCTGCGAAAGCGCCACCACGGGGATGTCCAGCTCCTTGGCGATGGCCTTCAGCCCCTGGGTGATCTCGGACACCTCGTTGACCCGGCTGTCGCGCGCCGTGGCCGGGCGCACCAGCTGCAGGTAGTCGACGAACAGCACGTCCAGCCCGTGGGTGCGTTTCAGCCGCCGGGCGCGGGCGGCCAGCTGGCTGATCGGCAGGGCGGGGGTGTCGTCGATGTAGAGCGGGCAGGATTCCAGCTCCTTGGCGGCATCGACGAAGCGGCGGAACTCCTCTTCCGTGAGGTCGCCGCGGCGGATCAGCTGGCTGGGCACCTCGGCGGCCTCCGAGAGGATGCGCGAGGCCAGCTGCTCGGAGCTCATCTCGAGGCTGAAGAAGCCCACCACCCCGCCGTCCACCGCGCCTTCGGTGCCGTCGGGCAGGCGGCCGCGCTTGTAGCGCCGGGCGATGTTGAAGGCCATGTTGGTGGCCAGCGAGGTCTTGCCCATCGAGGGGCGCCCGGCGAGGATCAGCAGATCCGAGCGGTGCAGGCCGCCCAGCTTCTGGTCGAGGTCGGTCAGGCCGGTGGCCAGCCCCGCCAGCCCGCCCTCGCGCTGGTAGGCGGCATTGGCCACGTCGACGGCCTCGGTGACGGCGCGCAGGAAGGAGCGGAAGCCGGTTTCCGCCTGCCCCTGCTCGCCCAGCTTGTAGAGCGCCTGCTCGGCCTCGACGATCTGCTCCCTCGGTTCGCTGCTGACATCGACGCGGGCCGCCTTCTCGGCGATGTCGCGGCCCAGTTTGATCAGCTCGCGCCGGATCGCCAGATCGTAGATCATCTGCGCGTAGTCGCGCGCCGCGAAGGAGGCAACCGCCGCGCCCGCCAGCCGCGCCAGATAGGCCGGGCCGCCCAGCTCCTTCAGGCCCTCGTCATCCTCGAGGAAGGCCTTGAGCGTCACCGGAGAGGCCAGCGCGTTCTTCGAGATGCGCGCCGCCGCCACCTCGAAGATGCGCGCGTGCACCGGGTCGTAGAAATGCTGCGGCCCGATGATCGAGGACACCCGGTCGTAGTTGTCGTTGTTGGTGAGGATCGCGCCCAGCAGCTGCTGTTCGGCCTCGATGTTGTGCGGCAGGGT
>WFPZ01000265.1 GCA_015487335.1 Paracoccaceae bacterium | reverse complement strand
GCTCGTCCGCCCCGGCCTCGTCATAGGCGCGGGCCGATTCCACCGGATCGCCGGCATCCACCAGATCGACGAAGTTCACACCCTTGACCACGCGGCCGTCGGCCACGTCGAGGCAGGGGATGATGCGGGTCTTCAGCATGGGGCTCCTTTGCCGCCGATGTGGGTTTTCGCGCTTCAGATAGCAATCTCCGGCGGAAGAAACCACCGCCAGATGGCCCGGTTCTCGCCCCGCAGCGCGCCCCGGCTCATGCGAACAGGCCGAAGACGCCCAGCAGCGCCATGTAGCGCAGGGTTTTCGACAGGGTCACGAGCAGGGTGAAGAGGGCGAAGTTCATGCGCATCACCCCGGCGGCGACGGTGATCGGATCGCCGATCACGGGCACCCAGGCCAGAAGAACCGACCACTGCCCCCAGCGGGCGAACCACGCGCGCCCCTTTTCCAGCGCCGCCGGCGAGACGGGAAACCAGCGCCTGTCCTGAAAGCGCAGCGCGCCGCGGCCCAGCCAGTAGTTGGCCACCGCGCCCAGCACGTTGCCGGCGCTGGCCACCGCCAGCAGGGTGAGGGTGGAGCGCCCGCCCAGCGCATCGAGCGCCAGCAGCGCCGCCTCCGAGCCGCCGGGCAGCAGGGTGGCGGCGGAAAAGGCCACCAGGAAGAGCCCGGCCAGATCCGCCATCGTGCGCGGGGCCTCAGCCCTTCAGCGCGGCCAGCGCGCGGGGCAGGTCGATCGCCCCGTCGTAGAGGGCGCGCCCCGAGATCACCCCGTCAAGCGGCGCGCCGCAGTTCTTCAGCGCCAGCAGATCGTCGAGCGAGGACACCCCGCCCGAGGCGATGACGGGGATGGACACCGCCCGCGCCAGGGCCGCGGTGGCCTCGACATTGGGCCCCTGCATGGCGCCGTCGCGCTCGATGTCGGTGTAGATGATGGCGGCTACGCCGGCATCCTCGAAGGAGCGCGCCAGATCTGTGGCCTGCACGTCGGTCTCTTCGGCCCAGCCGCGGGTGGCCACCCGCCCGCCGCGGGCGTCGATCCCCACCGCCACCTGGCCGGGGAAGGCGCGCGCCGCCTCGCGCACCAGGGCGGGATCTTCCACCGCCACGGTGCCCAGGATCACCCGCGCCAGCCCCCTGGAAAGCCAGCGCTCTATGGTGGCCATGTCGCGGATGCCGCCGCCCAGCTGGGCCGGCACCGAGATGGCGCCCAGTATCGCCTCGACGGCGCCGGCGTTCACCGGCTCGCCGGCGAAGGCGCCGTTGAGATCGACCAGATGCAGCCATTCGCAGCCGGCCTCCTCGAAGGCGCGGGCCTGGGCGGCGGGGTCGTCGTTGAACACGGTGGCGCGGTCCATCTCGCCCTTGTAGAGGCGGACGCACTGGCCGTCCTTGAGGTCGATGGCGGGGTAGAGGATCATGCGCCGGGGTCCTGTCTTGCGGTTGTCGGGCGGTCTTTGGCACGAAGTCCGGCCGATTGCAAAGGGCCAGGGCGACCTTGCGTCATCCTTGCCGTGAAACGGAAGGGGCGGGCATAATCGGCGCAGGGAAAACGGGAGGAAAGAAAAATGAAGAGAATCGCCCTGATCGTGGTCTTCTTTCTCGGCCTGGCCGGCGCCGCGATGGCCGATCCGGCGACCGGCATCTGGCAGACCCAGCCCGATGACAACGGCAAGACGGGTTACGTGCAGATCGGCCCCTGCACCAAGGCCGCCGAGAAGCTGTGCGGCGTGCTGATCAGGACCTTCGACGAGAACGGCAAGGAATACGCCTCGGAAAACCTCGGCAAGCTGATCGTCTGGGACATGGTGCCCCAGGGCGGCGGCAAGTATGGCAAGGGCAAGGTCTGGTCGCCCGACCGCGACAAGACCTACCGCTCCAGGATGGTGCTCAAGGGCGATACTCTTGAGGTTTCGGGCTGCGTGCTGGGCGGGCTGGTGTGCCGCTCCTCCACCTGGACGCGGGTGAAGTAGGCCGGCGGATTCCGCCGCACGGGCGCACTTTCCGGAAGAGGAAGGCGAAGGGCGAATCCCTTTCTTCTGTCGGCAAATCCTCTCGGGGGGAATTGCCCCGTCAGGGGCAAGGGGGGCGGAAGCCCCCGCCACCCCGGATG
>WFPZ01000264.1 GCA_015487335.1 Paracoccaceae bacterium | reverse complement strand
TGGGGCGGTGCGCGCCGCAGCGCAGGTCGGCCTCGCCCAGGCCCAGATCGTTCAGCCAGCGCGCCACCCTTTCGGTGTGAATGCGGGCGCCGTTGTGCGAGGCGCAGGCCAGCGCCAGGTGGTCGTCGCCCAGCCCGGCGGCCTCGGCGGCACCGCTTTCCACAAGCGGCAGGGCCTGGACCATCTTGCAGGACGAACGCGGCAGTATCACCGCCTGCGGGTCGCCCCAAGCCTCCACGATCTCGCCGTTTTCGTCACAGATGACGGCATGCCCCAGATGGGTGCATTCAAGAAATTCGCCCCGCCAGACCTCGGCCATGGGCACCGGATTCGCCATGCGATCATCCCCTTGTTCACTGAGCGCTTTTTCGCCAACGGCCCTTTCAAAGCCGGCTCGATTCACGTTAGACTGCGCGCATCGAGAAGAAAACGGCGCCTCCCGGAAAGACAAGGCCCGAAACGGCCGGAACGGGAGGGCGAGAGGCAAGGACGGCTGGAGGCTGTGAAACTGATGATTTCCCCGATTTTCCGAGGCGTTGCGGGCATTGTCCTGGCGCTGGCCGCTACCGCGGCCGTGGCGCAGGAATCGACCAACCGGGTTGCGGCCAAGACAGACTGGTTCGTTTTCGTCGAGGACAACCCGAAGGAGTGCTGGATCGTCAGCCCCAACAAGGAAAGCGTGAACACCCGCAACGGGCGGGTGGTCTCGGTGCGGCGCGGGAAGATCCGGCTGTTCGTCTCCTTCCGGCCCGATGCCGGGGTGAAGGGCGAGGTGTCGTTCACCGGTGGCTATCCCTTCGCCAAGGGCTCGACCGTCGAGATGGACATCGACGGCACCAAGTACGAGCTGTTCACCGAGGGCGAATGGGCCTGGGCCGCCTCTCCGGCCGACGACGTGAAGATCACCAATGCCATGAAGCGCGGCGCCAAGGCCGTTCTCACCGCGCGCTCGCAGCGCGGCACGGTCACCAAGGACACGTTTTCGCTGCTGGGCTTCACCGCGGCAATGGCCGAGGCGGAGGCCCGCTGCGGCGGCTGATTGTGCCGCGAGGGCAGCTCGTGCTATTGGCGCGGGCGATTCTTCCGCTGAACCGCCCGCCAGTGAGGACATGAGATGCCAGCCGATGCCCCCATCGCCAGGGAAGCCGTCGTCGTTCCGCGCAAGCCGCAGGACGGGCCGCTCAACCTTGTCGGGCTGACCCGCGAGCAGCTGCGCGCGGCCCTGATCGCCGCCGGCACCCCCGAAGACAAGGCGAAGATGCGGGTGGCCCAGATCTGGCAGTGGATCTACCAGAAGGGCGTGCGCGACTTCGCCGCCATGACGAACCTCGCCAAGAGCTACCGTGCCGAACTGGCGGAGAAATTCGTGATCGAGGTGCCCGAGGTGGTCTCGCGCCGGATCTCGGCCGACGGCACGCGCAAGTATCTGGTGCGCGTCGGCGGCGGGCACGAGGTGGAAATCGTCTACATCCCCGAAGAGGGGCGCGGCACGCTGTGCATTTCGTCGCAGATCGGCTGCACGCTCACCTGTTCCTTCTGCCACACCGGCACCCAGATGCTGGTGCGCAACCTGACCGCGGCCGAGATCGTGGGCCAGGTGATGGTTGCCCGCGACGATCTGGGCGAGTGGCCCGAGCCCGGGCGCGCGCCGAAGAACGAGACGCGGCTGATTTCCAATGTCGTGCTGATGGGCATGGGCGAGCCGCTTTACAATTTCGACAATGTGCGCGACGCGATGAAGATCGTGATGGACGGCGAGGGGATCTCGCTGAGCCGCCGGCGCATCACGCTCTCGACTTCGGGCGTGGTGCCCGAGATCGCCCGCACCGCCCGGGAAATCGGCTGCATGCTGGCGGTCAGCTTCCACGCCACCACCGACGAGCTGCGCGACAGGCTGGTGCCGATCAACAGGAAGTGGAACATCGAGAAGCTGCTTGATGCCCTGCGGCAGTATCCGAAACTGTCGAACTCGGAGCGGATCACCTTCGAATACGTGATGCTCAAGGATGTGAACGACAGCGACGAGGACGCCCGCCGGCTGGTGAAGCTGATCGCCGGCATACCGGCCAAGATCAACCTCATCCCCTTCAACGAATGGCCCGGCGCGCCCTATCAGCGCTCGGACTGGGAACGCATCGAGGCCTTCGCCGACATCATCTACAAGGCCGGCTATGCCAGCCCCATCCGCACCCCCCGCGGCGAAGACATCATGGCCGCCTGCGGGCAGCTGAAATCGGCCACAGAACGGGCCCGCAAGAGCCGGCGCGAGATCGAGGCCGAAGCCGGAATGGGCTGAAACCCCCGGTTCAGAGACTGTTTTCGCCTTCCGAAAACCTTTCCTGCGTCACGGCGATATCGGTCTTGCCGGGTTCGCTCATCTGAACAAGAAGAGGGCTGGCGACCGCCCGGGCGGGCGCATGCCCGGGCCGCAAGCGCCCCGGGCAACTGAATGCAATCAGGCGCAACGCGCCATCGCGCGGATCTTACGCATCCTTCCCGGCATGCCACTGCATGATGTGCTCCACCGCCTCGGCCGCGGTTTCAACGTAGCGGAAAAGATCCAGATCTTCCTGCGAGATGGTGCCGGCATCGGCCAGCGCCTGCCAGTTGATCACCTTTTCCCAGAACTCGCGGCCGAACAGCAGGAAGGGAACCGGCTCCATCCGGCGGGTCTGGATCAGGGTGAGGGTCTCGAACATCTCGTCGAGGGTGCCGAAACCGCCCGGGAAGATGGCGATCCCCTTGGCCCGCATCAGGAAATGCATCTTGCGGATGGCGAAATAGTGAAAGTTGAAGCACAATTCGGGGGTGACGTAGGCATTCGGGGCCTGCTCGTGCGGCAGCACGATATTGAGGCCGATGGACACGCCTCCCGCATCATGCGCACCGCGGTTTCCCGCCTCCATCACCCCGGGGCCGCCACCGGTGACGATCACCAGCTCGCGGCTGCCGTTCTTCTTCGACTGCAGGGTAAGCAGGCGGGCGAACTCGCGCGCCTCCTCGTAATATTTCGACAGCTCCGCCAGCGCCGGGGTGCGGGCCGTGTGCCTTTTCGCCGCTTCGGGGATGCGCGCGCCCCCGAACAGCACCACCGTGGACTGAACGCCGTATTCCTGCATCAGCAATTCCGGCTTGAGCAGCTCCAGCTGCAGCCGCACCGGGCGCAGCTCTTCGCGGCACATGAAATCCGGGTCGTCATAGGCCAGCCGGTAGGACGGAGAGCGCGTCTGCGGCGTATCCGGCGCCAGCTTGCAGGCGGCACAATCCTCGTGCGAATAGGGAAGGGGGTGGGCGCGGGGTTCATCTTTCATGGCGGGCTCCTGATTGCGCGTCGGCTCTTCAACGACTATAGGCTCGGCGGAAGCGATGCCACATGTGAATTGGAGAGACGAGATGTCCGACGCCCAGCTGGAAGCCGCCATCGAAGCCGCATGGGAGATGCGCGACAGCATCT
>WFPZ01000263.1 GCA_015487335.1 Paracoccaceae bacterium | reverse complement strand
CGGCGGGCCCGTTCTTGTGCCGGGCATGCCTGCGGGGGCGCCGCCTTGGCGCGGAGATGATACTGGAGGGCAGGTTACGGTGTCCGATATCGATCCATGGCTGGCGGCGAGCGCCGTTCTGGCTGCGCTGGGGGTGCTGCTTTTCATGCGCCTTGCCGCCCTGAAGGCCCGGTTGCGGGAAGTGGAGCGGCAGGCGCGCGGCGCCGACGAGCTGCGGGCGAAGCTGTCAGCGGCCGAGGTTCGGGCAGAACGGGTGCCGCAGCTCGAGGCAAGGTTGCAGGAGCTCAATGAAAGCCTGGGCAGGGAAATTCGTGCCCGCGAGGCCAGGGAAGGAGAGATCCGGGCGCTGAAGGAGGCCCACGAGGCGCGCCTGGAAGAGCTGCGCGGCGCGCGCAAGGAGCTGGAGGACAGGTTTGCCGCCCTTGCCTCGGGCGTTCTGGACAAGAGCACCGAGAATTTCCTGAAACTGGCGTCCGAGCGTTTCCGCAACCATGAGCAGCTGGCCCGTGACGAGCTCGAGAAACGAAAGAGCGCGATCGAGAGCCTCGTCAAGCCGCTCAGCGAGCGGCTTCAGGAGTTTGACGAAAAGATCAAGGATATCGAGCAGACCAGAAACGAGGCCTACGGGGCGATTCGCGAACAGGTGAAGGCCCTGGCCGAGGGACAGACGACCCTCAACAGGGAAACGCGGAAACTGGTGCAGGCCCTGCGGGCCCCCAAGACGCGCGGCCGGTGGGGCGAGATGCAGCTGCGTCAGGTGTTCGAGATGGCCGGCATGGCCGAGCACGTGGACTACACGCTGGAGCATCATCTGGAAACCGACAACGGGCCGCGCCGCCCGGATGCCATCGTGCGGATTCCCGGCGGCAAGAGCATCGTCGTGGATGCAAAGACGCCGCTCGAGGCCTATCTTGATGCGCTCGATGCCGAGACCCCCGAGCAGCAGCAGGCTCATCTCAAGCGCCACGCGATGCAGGTGCGCGAACATGTGAAGCTGCTGGCCTCGAAGAACTATCAGGGCGCCATCGCCGAGACGCCGGATTTCGTGGTGATGTTCATCCCCGGAGAAACCTTCGTCGGCGCGGCGGTGGAGGCGGACCCGGGGCTGATCGAATACGCCTTCGAGCGGAAGGTCCTGATTGCGACGCCGACCACCTTGATGGCCCTGGTCAAGGCCATTGCCTATGGCTGGCAGCAGGAAAAGATGGCCCGCAATGCCCGCGAGGTGCAGCGCATAGCCAAGGAGCTCCATGACCGCCTCAGCACGTTCAGCGATCATCTGGGCAGGATCGGGCGGGCTCTGGGCGCGTCGGTCGAGGCCTACAACCGGGCGGTCGGCTCCCTGGAAAGCCGGGTATTGCCCTCGGCGAGGAAGTTCGAGAACATGGGCGTCGTGGCGGGGGATGCGGAAATCTCGTCGCCTGACGCGATCGAGAAGGAACCCCGCAGGATTGCACATGATCCGGAAGGATAGGCGGGCATTTCGGGGGCGGAGCGGTTTTGCGGCTTCGGGCCTTGCTCAGGATCAAGGACGAATCGCCCGGAGGCCGCTTTCATGAGCGGGCGATGTGGCAGATGGCCTTGAAGAGGAGAAGCTGATGCTGGAAATTTCACCTCGCAAGGTGGCGCAGGTGGCGCTCATGGCCCGCGAGCTTGACCGCGCCGAGCCGGAACTGCGG
The DNA here is from genome assembly GCA_015487335.1 of Paracoccaceae bacterium. Taxonomy (GTDB): domain Bacteria; phylum Pseudomonadota; class Alphaproteobacteria; order Rhodobacterales; family Rhodobacteraceae; genus S012-89. The sequence goes on along the minus strand of WFPZ01000263.1, from coordinate 6,270 downwards.
GCCTTCATCGACCGGCTGAGCGAAGACGAGCAGGCCGAGCTGGTGGCGGTCATGTGGATCGGGCGCGAAAGCTTCTTTCCCGAAGATCTGCCCGAGGCAATCGCCACTGCGCGGGCCGAGGCCACGACGCCCTGTGCCGACTACCTGATCGGCACGCCGCACCTGTCGGACCATCTGGAAAACGGGCTCGACGCGCTGGGGATATCCGTCGAGGACATCGAGAACGACCTGATCTGAAGCCCTGTCATCGTGGCCGGGCGGGACGGCCGTCAGCCCAGATGATCGACGATCTGCAGGTGTTGCGCCTGGCGGTCCATTTCCTTCATCCAGCGGTCGATGAGCCTGCCGTCATGCGGTGCCGAGGAAACCCCGGCGGGGATTTCCCGCGCTCCGATCGCCTCGACGGCCATGGACACCGGCACCGAGACCAGCCGCGCCATGGCCGAGCCGCGCAGATCGCCCCATGCATCGAGCACGTAGCTCTTGTGATAGACGGGCAGGCCGTCCTTCTCGGCCTTCAGCGAGACGCAGAGGACAACCCGGTCGGGTTCGCCTTCCTCGTAGGCGTATCTTGCCCACAGTTCGTCCGAGAGCTCTCGCAGCCGGGCTTCGCCTGCCTCGCCCTTCAGGGTCTCGATCTCGGCAAAGATGTCGGCCCAGGCCTCGGCCCAGCCGTTGAGGCGCAGAGTGCCGCGCACGAATTCCTTCACGCGCCAGGCCGGGTCGAAGTTGTAAAGCGCCATGAAGGGCAGCGAATCGCGGTTGGGATAGACCTCGAAGCTTTCCGGGGTGGGCAGGGGCGCGGTGTAGCTGCTGATGGCCTCCCAGGGGCGGGCGACCACGAGCTCGGAGAAGGCGCGGATGGAGCGCGAGGGCGAGCGCAGCGCCCTGAGCACCCCCAGAGGCGACCAGCTGAACTTGTAGCGGAAGGCGTTGGGGTGCCTGGGCACCCCGCCGCAATAGGAGATGAAGGAGTGGACATTGCCCTTTTCGCAGGTGCCGGAGGCGCGGTAGTCGGCCACCAGCCAGTGGGCCATCAGATGGTCGATCCCCGGATCGAGCCCCACCTCGTTGACCAGCGCCACCCCGGCCTTGCGGGCCTTTTCGTCCAGCGCCGCCATCTGGGGGGAGATGTAGCTGGAGGACACGAAATGCGCCCCCTTGCCGATGCAGGTTTCGGCAAGCGGCACGTGCCACTCGCCCGGCAGCATGGAAACCACCACATCGCCCGGCTGCAGCTGTCCGGCCAGGGTTTCAGCGTTGAAGGCGCGGATCCGGTCCGTCAGGTCGCCCACCGCATCGCGCGCCTTCTGCAGCGTGCGGTTCCAGACCGTCACGTCGGCGCCGGCTTCCAGCAGCCGCCGCAGCCCGGGAATGGCCGAAAGGCCGGTGCCGCACCAGTGGATCGTCATGTCGCGCCTCCTTGCAGTTGTGCCATGTGATGCTCGAAGATCTTCTTCGCGCGGCCCCATACGCCGGCGTCCAGATTGTCGAGCGTCATCAGCGAGGGCAAGAGCTGCCCGGCGTAATCGACAGAGCTTTCCGCCGGCAGCAGCGAGGGCAGGTTGTCGATGGCCATCACGTCGAGCGGCGGGTCGTCGTGGACGCGCAGGGCCGGGGCCTGCCAGGTGGTGACCCGGTCGTAGACCTTGATCGGGGAAAACTCGGAGGTCGGGTCGCAGGCCACGTCGCCGATCACCGAAAGCCGCCGCGGCGCGGTGGCGGCCGAGGCCGGCACGAAGACCGGGCAGCCGGGCGTGGCCAGGATGGCGTTGATGAAGACCTCGTGCTCCAGAACTTCCGGAAAGGGGCCACCATGGGCGGTTTCGGGCTGGTCCCAGTCGGTGGTTGCCACGTCAAGCGCCCGGCACAGGTCGCGCGCCCCGGTGCCGACGCGCCCCAGCGCCCCGATCACGATGGCATCGGGCCGGGGCAGGGCGGTGGCGTCGAGATCGGCGCGCACATCGGCCAGCAGCGCCTGAGAATTGCGGAAGGTGGAGACCGGTCCGCAGATCTCGCCCCGTTTCAGGGCGGCCCAGCATTTCAGCGTCACCGCGGCGCCGGCAAAGCCCGCCCAGTAGCCGAAGGCGGCCACGCGGCGGCCGTTTTCATCCAGCAGATACTCCAGATCATAGAGCGTGCCGCCCCCGGCGCGGAAACGCTCCAGCAGCACCCGCCCCGCGGGCTGGCCCTTGTAGGCATGGCCGAACATGATGTGGCGGTGAATCAGCGGCGTGCCGTCGTCGGGCAGTTCCTTCAGGCCGAAGACGATCGCCTCGCGCGGGGCGTCCGGCCAGCTGTTTTCCGGCACGATCTCGCAACCCGCCTCGCGGTAGCCCTCGATGGGGATGGCGCGGGCGGGGCTTTCCTCGACGCTGACGTGCATTCCCGCTTCGATCAGGGCGCGCGCGCCCTCGGGCGTGAGGCCCACTCGCTGTTCATGTTCGCGCTGCTCGGCGCGCACCCACAGATGTGTCATGGCTCCTCCTGCTGAGGGGCTGATTACGCCAAAGTGAAGCCATTGCCAATGTGCTTGCGGTTGGGCGAATCAACCGGCCGCGAATCGGGCAAGTGCCCGGAAATGCCGCCGTTTCGCCGGTTTGCGGCGCCGGGGGACGAATGGGCGGATCGAAAAAATCATTAATTGAACGAGCGTTAAAAAAAATGCCCTTCCGTTGCCGATCATGTTGTTTACTTTCGCGCGCCCTTCCGTTTTAGTTTTCCACGGTGCGCTGCGCGGAAACATTGTTGCGCAGGCGCCGGTCCGAAGGAACCACAAGGGTGGCAGGGGCCGCCGGGAAACCGGCATAGGGAGGAGAAAGACTTGGGCAAACAGGCGGCGTCAGAGGCGCTTACCTCGATACCTGCGTTGCTCGCGCGCAACGCGAAAAAGTTTGGGGCGAAGCCCGCATACCGGGAAAAGGAGTTCGGGATCTGGCAGAGCTGGACCTGGCTCGAGGCATCGGAGGAGATCCGGGCCATTGCGCTGGGCCTGCTGACGCTCGGGGCCGAGCGGGGCGACCATGTGGCCATCGTCGGCCGCAACCGGCCGGCGCTCTACTGGTCGATGGTCGCGGCCCAGATGGTGGGTGCGGTGCCGGTGCCGCTCTACCAGGACGCGGTGGCCGAAGAGATGGGCTACGTGCTGGAGCACTGCGGCGCCCGGTTCGTGTTCTGCGAGGATCAGGAGCAGGTCGACAAGGTCATCGAGATCCAGGACAAGGTGCATCACATAGAGCATGTCATCTATGTGGAGCCGCGGGGCCTGCGCAAATACGACCATTCCCACCTGCACTGGATAAAGGACGTGCAGGCCGAGGGGCGCGCTGCGCAGCAGCGTTTCGCGAAAGAGCTGGAAGAGCGCACCAACGCGCTGGGCTATGACGATACCTGCGTGATGCTCTACACCTCGGGCACCACCGGCCGGCCCAAGGGGGTGGTGCTGTCCAACCGCAACATCATCGAATCGTCGAAGAACTCCGCCGCGTTCGACAAGCTGACCGCCGATGAGGAGGTTCTGGCCTATCTGCCCATGGCCTGGGTGGGGGATTTCATCTTTTCCATCGGCCAGGCCTACTGGACGGGCTTTTGCGTCAACTGCCCGGAAAGCGCCGATACGGTGATGGCCGATCTGCGCGAGATCGGGCCGACCTACTATTTCGCGCCGCCGCGGGTGTTCGAGACCCAGCTGACCGGGGTGATGATCCGGATGGAGGATGCCAGCCGCGTCAAGAAATGGCTGTTCGACACCTTCATGAACCACGCCCGCAAGGTCGGCCCGCAGATCCTTGACGGCAAGCCGGTGGGCCTGTGGGACCGTTTCAAGTACTGGCTGGGGGATATCGTGATCTACGGCCCGCTGAAGAACATGCTGGGCCTGTCGCGGGTGCGCGTGGGCTACACGGCGGGCGAGGCGATCGGGCCGGAGATCTTCGAGTTCTACCGTTCCCTGGGGATCAACCTCAAGCAGCTCTACGGCCAGACGGAGGCCTCGGTGTTCATCACGCTGCAGCCCGACGGCGAGGTGCGCTCCGACACCGTGGGCGTCCCCGGACCCGGGGTGGAAATCAGGATCGACGAAAAGGGCGAGGTCTTCTACCGCTCGCCGGGGGTTTTCGTGGAGTATTACAAGAACCCCGAAAGCACCGCCTCCACCAAGGATGCCGAGGGCTGGGTGGCCACAGGCGATGCCGGCTTCATCGAGGAGGGCACCGGGCATCTGCGGATCATCGACCGCGCCAAGGACGTGGGCAAGATGGCCGACGGCCGGCTGTTCGCACCGAAATATGTGGAGAACAAGCTCAAGTTCTTCCCCAACATCCTCGAGGCGGTGGTCTTCGGCAACGGGCGCGAATTCTGCACCGCCTTCATCAACATCGACCTCACCGCCGTGGGCAACTGGGCCGAGCGCAACAACATCGCCTATGCCTCCTACCAGGAGCTGGCGGCGCATCCGAAGGTCTACGAGATGATCCAGAGCCACGTGGAAGAGGTGAACCGCTCGGTCGCCCAGGACGAGATGCTCTCGGGCTGCCAGATTCACCGCTTCCTGATCCTGCACAAGGAACTGGATGCCGATGACGGCGAGATGACCCGCACCCGCAAGGTGCGCCGGCGGATCATAGAAGAGAAATATGCCGATCTGATCAACGCGCTCTACGACGGGTCGAAGGAAATCTACACCGAAACCGAAGTCACCTATGAGGACGGGCGCAAGGGCAAGATCTCGGCAACGCTCGAGATTCGCGATGTTGCCGTTGTCGGTGAAGGGAAGGTCGCGGCACAATGATGGATCAAAGCGTGGAAGGCTACGTCACCGAAGATGGCCGCCAGATCGGCGGCGTGCTCATGGAGCTCAAGAACATCACCCTGCGGTTCGGCGGGGTGGAGGCGATCAGCAATATCAGTTTCGATATCCGGGAGGGCGAGATCCGGGCGATCATCGGGCCGAACGGGGCGGGCAAGACCTCGATGCTGAACGTGATCAACGGGTTCTATCACCCGCAGGAGGGGCAGATCATCTTCCGGGGCGAGACCCGTTCGCGGATGAAGCCCTACGAGGCGGCCAAGCAGGGCATTTCCCGCACCTTCCAGAACGTGGCGCTGTTCACCGGCATGACCACGCTCGACAACATCATGGCCGGCCGCACCCTGAAGATGCACAAGAACTTCTTCTGGCAGATGCTGCGCCACGGCCCGGCGCTGGAGGAAGAGATCGAGCACCGCCGCAAGGTGGAGGAGATCATCGATTTCCTCGAGATCGAGCACATCCGCCGCACCCCGGTGGGCCAGCTGCCCTACGGGCTGCAGAAGCGGGTGGAGCTGGGCCGGGCGCTGGCCGCGGAGCCCTCGCTGTTGCTGCTGGACGAGCCGATGGCGGGGATGAACGTCGAGGAAAAGGAGGACATGAGCCGTTTCATCCTCGACGTGAACGACCAGCTGGGCACCACGATCGCGCTGATCGAGCATGACATGGGCGTGGTCATGGACCTGGCCGACCGGGTTGTGGTGCTGGATTACGGCAAGAAGATCGCCGATGGCCTGCCCTCCGAGGTGCAGAACGATCAGGCCGTCATCGACGCATATCTGGGAGTGCCGCACTGATGGAACTGCTCTACAACATCTTCGTCGATCCCTTCGTGCAGATGGCGGCCATGCCGGACTTTCTGCTGCAGGTCCTGTGGGAGGGTTTCGTTGCCGGCACGCTTTATGCGCTGATTGCGCTGGGCTATGTGCTGATCTTCAAGGCCTCGGGGGTGTTCAACTTCGCCCAGGGCATCATGGTGGTGTTCGCCGCGCTTTCCCTGGTGGGCTTCTATGAGGCGGGAGTGCCGGCCTGGCTGGCGCTTCTGCTGGCGCTTGGCGTGATGGGGGTCATGGCGATAGGGATCGAGCGGCTGGTGCTGCGCCACATGGTGAACCAGAACGAGATCATCCTGTTCATGGCCACCATCGGGCTGAGCTACTTCCTGATCGGCTCGGGCGAGCTGATCTTCGGTGGCGAGACCAAGTCGATGATCACCGAGGAGCTGGGCCTGCCCACGGGCTCTACCGTGATCGATGTCGCGGGGGGTATCGTGATCCTGCAGCACATCGACGTGGCTGCGGCGGTGATCGCCGGCGTCCTGGTGGCCGCGCTGGCCTTCTTCTTCAACAAGACGCGCATCGGCCGGGCCCTGCGCGCGGTGGCCGACGACCACCAGGCGGCGCTCTCGGTGGGCATATCGCTCAACCAGATCTGGGCCGTGGTGTGGTTTGCCGCCGGTATCG
>WFPZ01000262.1 GCA_015487335.1 Paracoccaceae bacterium | reverse complement strand
TGGAGCCGCGAAGAGCTGCAGCAGGTGGCCGATTTCGCCCGCCGCCACGATCTGATTCTGGTTTCCGACGAGATCCATCACGATCTGGTCTTTCCCGGCCACCGCCACACGCCCATGGCCACCATCGAGGGCGTATCGGACAGGCTGGTGATGATGACCGCCCCGTCAAAGACCTTCAACATCGCCGGCGCCCATACCGGCCAGGTGATCATAGCCGACGATACCCTGCGCCGGCGCTTCAGCGCCCGCCTGGCGGCGCTGGGCCTGTCGGCCAACTCCTTCGGCCTGGAGATGACCACTGCCGCCTATTCCCCCGAAGGGGCCGCCTGGGTGGACGAGCTGATTGCCTATCTCGACGCCAACCGCCGGCTGTTCGACGAGGGCATCGCCGCCATCCCCGGCCTGCGCTCGATGCCGCTGCAGGCCACCTACCTGGCCTGGGTCGATTTCTCCGGCACCGGCATGGACATGGCCGAGGTGAAGGCCCGCGTCGAACGGGGCGCGCGCATCGCCGCCAACCACGGAGAAACCTTCGGCAAGGGCGGCGAAACCTTCCTGCGCTTCAACTTCGCCACCCCGAGAGCCCGGCTGGAAGAAGCCGTGGAACGGCTGCAAGAGGCGTTCGGGGATCTGCTGTAGCGAAACGGCACTTCCACAGGGCTGCCGGGGCAGGACCCGCCGCCAGCCCGTGCCTTCCCGTGTCTTCAGTTCAGCAAGGCCACCGGCGCGTTCTCGTCCCGGGCGAAGTCCAGCGGAGCCCTGTCCACGGCGGCGGTGTTGCGCTTGAACTCGTAGATCATCTCGCCGCCGGCCTGCTCGGAAGCGACGATCAGGCACTGGTACAGGTGCCGGGCGCCGTCGTAGATATCCACCAGCCCGCGCAGATGCGGCGCATCCTCGGCATCCAGCGCAAAGCCGGTTTCCCAGAACCGCAGCACCGTGAACACCTCGTCGCCCACGCGGACTCTCAGGCGGCTTTTCTTGCGCAGATCGCGCTTGCGGGCCATCTCCAGCCCCTCGCGCACTTCCTTCGGCAGAAAGTCGGTCATGAGATCCCCTCGTTGCCCCGCCCCAAGCATGCCCGAGTTGCCTGACAAATCAATGGTTCGAGGTAAATTTCCCGTAAAACCCGGTTCCGCCGCGCCACATTACCCAGATCTTGTTGTCGCCCTGGGACGCAACACATGAGGAGAGGCCGGATCGTAGAGCGCCGAATCGCGAAAGCCGTCCACCTCGCCAAGGGCAGGGCCCACCAGGATCAGCGCAGTGCGGGTGATCTTCTCGGCCCGCACCTTCTCGCGGATGTCCGACAGGGTGCCGCGGATCAGCTTCTGATCGGGCCAGCCCACCCGGTAGGCCACCACCACCGGGCAATCCGCCCCGTAGAACGGGGTCAGCCGCCGCTCGATATCCAGAAGCGCCCGCACCCCCAGATGAATGGCCAGCGTCGCCCCGGTGCGGGCGAAGTTTTCCAGCGTTTCGCCCTCGGGCATGCCGGTGGACTTCATCGAAACCCGGGTCAGCACCACCGATTGCGCCACCTCCGGGATGGTCAGCTCCTGGCCCAGAGCGGCCGCCGCCGCCGCCCAGGCGGGCACGCCGGGGATGATCGCGTATTCGATCCCGTCGCGTTTCAGCAGCCGGATCTGCTCGGCAATCGCGCCGTAAAGGGAAGGGTCGCCAGAATGCACCCGCGCCACATCCTCGCCACGGTCGCGGGCGGCAAGGATCTCGGCGTGGGTCTCCTCCAGGGTCATCGGCGCGGTATCGAGCACCCGCGCCCCTTCCGGCGCGCAGGCCACCACTTCGGGCGGCACCAAGGAACCCGCGTAGAGGCACACCGGGCACTGCCCGATCACCCGCCGCGCCTTCAGCGTCAGAAGCTCCGGGTCTCCCGGCCCCGCTCCGATGAAATAGACCTTCATGGGGCGTTCCTCGACAGATTCGCACTGAGAGCAGGTTCGCGCCCGGCCCCGAGGGTGGGCGTTTCGCGCCCGCCCTGGGGGGCGGGGTCGGGCGCGAAC
>WFPZ01000261.1 GCA_015487335.1 Paracoccaceae bacterium | reverse complement strand
TGGGCTTTCTTCGGCGTGCTGGTCGTCTACATGCTGGCCTCGCTGGCCTATTCGCTGAAGCTCAAGCGGATGCGCTGGATCGACATCGCCATGCTTGCGTCTCTTTATACCTTGCGCGTGGTTGCGGGGGCGGCCGCGGGGCAGGTAGAGGTTTCGGGCTTCATGCTCGCCTTCATCTACCCGATCTTCTTCACTCTGGGCTGCGTGAAGCGGATGACGGAACTCACCCTGGCCGACAGCGAGGAACGCCTGCCGGGGCGGGGCTATGCACGCTCGGACAGGGGGGATTTGCTGAACATGGCCATTCTCGGCACGGTGGCGGCGGTGCTGATCTTCTTCTTCTACACCTTCTCGGAACAGGCACGCACGCTTTACCCCGCGCGATGGATCCTGTGGCTGGCGATGATCCCGATCACCGCCTGGCTGATCCGCATGGTGCGGCTGGGCTACTTCGGCAAGCAGGACTACGATCCGATCGTCTTCGCCATGCGCGACAAGCGCGGGATCGGCCTGCTGCTCATCACCCTGTCGCTGATGTTCTATGCCGCCGGCCTGTGGCAGGAGTGGTTCGGGCTGTGAGAAAAGACGAAACGGCAGGCCCGGGCCGGTTTTCGCCTGCCTGCCCCCGTTTCTTCAGACGGACAGTTTCTTGAAGATCGGCTCGGGGATGGCGCGGATGACCAGCATGATCCAGCGCCAGAAGAACGGCGTGTAGATCACGTTGCGCCGCCTGTCCACCGCGCGCAGAATGTCGGCGGCCACCTTCTCGGGCGGGGCCACCAGGAACATGCCCTCCAGCCCCCATGTCATGGCCGTGTCCACGAAGCCGGGCTTGACGGTCAGCACATGGGCGCCCGCCCGCCCAAGGCGGTTGCGCAGGCCCGAAAGATAGGTGTGAAACCCGGCCTTGGCGGCACCGTAGACGTAGTTGCCCAGCCGCCCCCTGTCGCCGGCCACCGAGCCCACGCCCACCACCGTGCCGCCGCCGCGGGCCTCCAGCACCGGGGCCAGCATCTGCAGGAAACGCGCCGGGCCGGCAAGGTTGTCGGCCACCACCCCGTCGATCAGGGCGGGGTCGGCGTCGATGGCGGCCTGATCGGGCATGGAGCCCACGAAGACGGCGGCGTTGATCTGGCCCTCCTCGCGTTCCAGCCGGGCGATCAGGGCGGCGAAGCCCTCGGGCCTGCGGGCGTCGAAGGGCAGGGCCTCGGCCAGAGCCGCGCCGCGCTGGCGGCAATCGGCGGCGGTGGCCTTCAGATCGTCCATGTCGCGCCCGGCCAGAAATACCGCACAGCCCCGTTCGGCCACGGCCCTGGCGAAGGCCCGCGCCATCGAGGAGGTGGCCCCCAGTATGATCCAGCTTTCCGCCATCACGCGCTCCTCAGTTTCAGCCGCCGCACCATGTCGGTGATCAGGTGCCCATCCGGGTCGGCCCTGGTGACGGCCTTCAGCCATTTCTCGTGTTCGGGATACATCCTGCGCACCCGTTCGGGGGAGCTCAGGGCATCCTTGGCGAAATAGATGCGCCCGCCGGCCTCTTCGGTCATGCGCTCGAGCTCGGCGATCAGCGCCACCGCCGCCGGGCGGTTGGGGAAATCCACCGCCAGCGTGTAGCCCTCCATCGGGAAGGAAAGATAGCCGGCCCGCCCTTCGCCCATCCGCTTGAGCACCGCCAGCGGCGAGGCCAGGCCGGAATTGGCGATGCGCTCCAGCATCCGGCGCAAGGCCGGGGCCTCGGCCACCGGCACCACGCACTGGAACTGGTGAAAGCCGCGCTTGCCGTAAAGGCGGTTCCAGTTGTGAATCTTGTCGAGCGGGAAGAAGGGGGCCGAGATGGGCTTCACCGTGGTTCGCCCGCGGGCCGGCACGCGGCGGAAATAGGCCTCGTTGAACAGCCGCACCACCGGGGCGGAAAGCGCCCATTGCGGCGCATCGAAGGGCACTTCGCGGGCCCGGCTGCGGGAGGGGGACACGCCCGAGGTGATCTCGCCCTCCTCGAGGATGCCGCGGCCCAGCCGCGCGCCCTTCGCGGTGGCGTCGATCCAGCCCACGGTGTAATTCGCGCGCGAGCTGTCGAGCATGGCGAGAAACTCGTCCCAGCCATCGATGCGGCGTTCGGTGAGCACCATCATGTCGCCGGGGCAGGGCATCAGCCGCAGCTTCGCCGAGGCGATGACCCCGGTCTGGCCCAGCCCGCCCACGGTGGCGCGAAACAGATCGGGGGTCCGTTCGGGCGTCAGCCGCCGCCTGCGGCCCCGCTGAAGCAGGGTGATCTCCACCACGTGCTGGCCGAAGGAGCCCGCCACGTGGTGGTTCTTGCCGTGCACGTCATTGGCGATGCAGCCGCCGATGGTGGCAAATCCGGTTCCGGGCATGACCGGCGCGATCCATCCGCGCGAGGCAAACGCCAGCCCGAGGTCTCCGATGCGCACCCCCGCCTCCACTTCGACGATGCCGCTGTCCTCGTCGAAGCCGAGGATGCGGTCGAGGCGGGTCATGTCGATGGCCCGTCCGCCGTTGTTGAGTGCCACGTCCCCGTAGGAGCGCAGCTGCCCGATGGCCGGGGATGGCGTCTTGGCAGTCAGCGCCGCCAGTGCCGATTGACGCTCGGGGCGGGCCAGATCGGCCCGGGCGCGCAGGGCGCGGCCCCAGCCGGTGTATTCAGTCGTTTTCCAGCGCATGTCCAATCCTTGCCGAATGGCGCTCGGCCACGGGGAAAACCGCCATGCCGATGGCGATGGCAAACCACAGCGTGGTCAGGCGGATGACGGCGGTTGCGGGCACGCTGACCTCCAGCGGCACGCCCTCCAGCGCCAGCAGCGCCACCATCGCGGCCTCTGCACCGCCCACCCCGCCGGGGGCCCCGGTGAGGCCGCCCGCCAGCGTGGCGAAGATGAAGATCGCCATGGCCCTGGCCAGGCCGATGTCGGCACCCATCCAGAGCAGCAGCAGATGAAAGGCGTAGCCCTCGGCCAGCCAGCCCACGGCCCCCAGCAGCACGGCCACCAGCATCGTGGAAGGATCCGAGAAACGGGCCAGCGAACGCGCTGCAGTGCGCACCCTGGCAAACAGCCGCGGCCAGCGCCCGATCAGCCGGTAGCCCAGATCGCCCGCGCCGCCCAGCAGGGCCGGGCGGGTGGCCACCACTGCGGCGGCGATCGCCAGTGCGGTCAGGGGCAGGGCGCCGCTGATTCCGGTGGCCGAAAGCGCCACGGTGATGCCCAGAAGCACCGCCATGGCGCCGAGGTCTGAGGCGCGGTCCACCAGCGCCAGGGGGGCGGTCTTCTCGAAGGGCGCGCCGGTTTCGCGGCCGATCCAGCGCATGCGCACCATTTCGCCCACCCGCCCCGGGGTGACCGACATGGCGAAGCCGCCGAGAAAATGGCGCATGTTCTGCACCAGCCCGGTGCCAAGCCCCAGCCGGCGGGCGAAGATGTGCCAGCGCAGCCCGCGAAAGCCGTAGTTGACCAGCGACAGCCCCAGCAGGATGGCGAACTGGCCCCAGCTCAGCCGCGACAGCTGGGCCAGGGTTTCCTCCCAGCCGGTGGCTGCGGCCAGCCCCGCCAGCCCGACGATCACCAGGGCGAACAGGCTCCACAGCAATGCCTTCTCGCGCCAGCGCCGTGTCAGGCTGCCGGGCTTGGTGGTGCCAAGGGGCCGGGGGGTTGTGCTGCTCATTGTCATTTCCTGCCGGAATAGCGACAGATTTGGGCAACAATATGGTGCCGTTTCCATTTTGGGAACAGTCGGGCGGAAAAAGTTGAAGGCGGCCGGGCGTGGCCGCCTTCATGCCGGCTTGGTCGAAAATCCGGCGCTTCAGACGATCGTCGCTTCGGTGGCGGCGATCATGTCCTCGCGGGTGACGCCGGGGGCAAGCTCGACGATGTGCAGCCCCTTGTGCCCCACGTCGAGCACGCCGAGGTTGGTGATGATCCGGTCCACCACCCCCTTGCCGGTAAGCGGCAGGGTGCACTCCTTGAGCACCTTGCTCTGGCCGTGCTTGTTGGTGTGGTCCATCACCACCACCACCCGGCCGACACCGGCCACCAGATCCATCGCGCCGCCCATGCCCTTGACCAGCTTTCCGGGGATCATCCAGTTGGCCAGATCGCCCTTTTCGCTGACTTCCATCGCGCCGAGAATCGCCATGGCGATCTTGCCGCCGCGGATCATGGCAAAGCTGGTGGCGGAGTCGAAATAGGCGGTATGCGGCAGTTCGGTGATCGTCTGCTTGCCGGCGTTGATCAGGTCGGGGTCCTCTTCGCCCTCATAGGGGAAGGGGCCCATACCGAGCATGCCGTTTTCCGACTGCAGCGTGACGTGGATGTCTTCGGGAATGTAGTTGGATACCAGCGTCGGGATGCCGATCCCGAGGTTGACATACATGCCGTCTTCAAGCTCCTGCGCCGCACGGGCGGCCATTTCGTTGCGGTCCCAAGGCATGGATCAGGCCTCCTCTCGCTTGCGCACGGTGCGCTGTTCGATCCGTTTTTCGTGTTCGCCCTGAATCAGCCGGTGCACGTAGATGCCGGGCAGGTGGATATGATCCGGGTCAAGGCTGCCTGCGGGCACGATTTCCTCGACCTCGGCCACGCAGACCCGCCCGCACATGGCGGCAGGCACGTTGAAGTTGCGCGCCGTCTTGCGGAAGATCATGTTGCCGGTCTCGTCCGCCTTCCAGCCCTTCACGATGGCCAGATCCGCGACGATGCCGCGCTCCAGGATGTAGGTCTCGCCGTCGAACTCCTTGTGCTCCTTGCCCTCGGCGATCACCGTGCCGACGCCGGTTTTCGTGTAGAAACCGGGGATGCCCGCCCCGCCGGCGCGCATCCGCTCGGCAAGCGTCCCCTGGGGGTTGAACTCCAGCTCCAGCTCGCCCGAAAGATACTGGCGCATGAATTCGGCGTTTTCCCCCACGTAGGAAGAGATCATCTTCTTCACCTGCCTGGTCTGCAGCAGGATGCCGATGCCGAAGTCATCGACCCCGGCATTGTTGGAAGCGAAGGTGAGGTCCTTCACTCCGGATTCCTGGATCGCCTTGATCAGAAGCTCGGGAATTCCGCAAAGCCCGAAGCCTCCGGCGGCAATGAACATTCCGTCGTGCAGAAGGCCGTTCAGGGCTTCCGCCGCCGAGTCATAGACCTTTTTCATTGAGTGCTCCCTTGTGCAGTCTGGCCCGTGTTCTCGGCCGATCCGGCACCGGAGTCAATAAATTGCCGCGCCGCGGCAAGGAAAATCTGCGTTGCGGCAGGGTGAGGCGGCTCAGGTCTTCCTGCGCCGCTTTCCGCCCTTTTTCGCGGCCTTTTCTTCCAGCAGCCGCAGGGCCGTTTCCATGGTCACGTCGGCGGGCTCCACCCCCTTGGGCAGGGTGGCGTTGATCTTGCCCCATTTCACATAGGGCCCGTAGCGGCCGTCCATCACGTTCACCGGGCCGCCCTTTTCGGGGTGCTCGCCCAGCTCCTTGAGCGGGCTGGCCGCAGAGCGTCCGCCCCGGCCGCGGCTGGCCTTCTGCGCCAGAAGCTCGACGGCGCGGTTCATGCCGATGGTGAACACCTCGTCCACCTCGGGCAGGTTGGCATAGA
>WFPZ01000260.1 GCA_015487335.1 Paracoccaceae bacterium | reverse complement strand
GGAACTAGGACATGGCGCTCCCTGAATTCACCCTGCGTCAGCTGCTGGAAGCTGGCGTTCACTTCGGCCACCAGACCCGCCGCTGGAACCCGAAGATGGCCCCCTATATCTATGGGGCCCGCAACGGCATTCACATCATCGACCTTACCCAGACCGTGCCGATGCTGGACGCGGCGCTGCAGGCAATCCGCGATACCGTGGCCAAGGGCGGCTCGGTGCTGTTCGTCGGCACCAAGCGGCAGGCCCAGGGCGCGATCGCCGACGCGGCCGAGAAATCGGCCCAGTACTACATGAATCACCGCTGGCTGGGCGGCACGCTGACCAACTGGAACACGGTCTCGCAATCGATCAAGCGTCTCAAGGAGATCGACGAGAAGCTGGCCGAGGGCGCCGAGGGCATGACCAAGAAGGAACGCCTCGGGCTGGAGCGCCAGCAGGCCAAGCTGCAGGCCAGCCTCGGCGGCATCCGCGAAATGGGCGGCCGCCCCGATCTTCTGTTCGTGATCGACGTCAACAAGGAAGATCTCGCGGTGGCCGAGGCCAACAAGCTGGGCATCCCGGTGGTGGCGGTCGTCGACACCAACTGCTCGCCCGACGGGGTCGACTACGTGATCCCCGGCAACGACGACGCGGCCCGCGCGATCGCGCTCTACTGCGACCTGGCTGCCCGCGCCGCGCTCGACGGCATGAGCGTCCAGCTGGGCGAGGCCGGCATCGATCTGGGCGAGATGGAAGAGGCCCCGGTGGAGGAAGCCGTGGCCGAAGAAGCCGCGCCTGCCGAAGAGGCCGCCGAGGCCCCGGGCGAAGAGCCTGCCAAGGCCGAGGGCTGAGAAAAGCCGATGCCGGGCGCGGCCAGTGCCGCCCCGGCCCCAACCGATCATCAAATCCGAGGAGAAGCCAAGATGGCAATCACGGCCGCTATGGTGAAAGAACTGCGCGATGCGACCGGCGCAGGCATGATGGATGCAAAGAAGGCGCTGACGGAAACCGGCGGCGACATGGAAGCCGCCGTCGACTGGCTGCGCACCAAGGGCCTGGCAAAGGCCGCCAAGAAATCGGGCCGCACCGCCGCCGAGGGGCTGGTGGGCGTGGCCGTCGAAGGGGGCAGGGGGGTCGCCGTGGAGGTCAACTCCGAAACCGACTTCGTCTCCAAGAACGCCGAGTTCCAGCAGATGGTCGCCTCCTTCGCCAGGGCCGCGCTTGGCGTGGATGACGTCGAGGCGCTGAAGGCCGCCGAGATCGACGGCAAGCCGGTGAGCGACATTCTCACCGATGCCATCGCCAGGATCGGCGAGAACATGAACCTGCGCCGCATGGCCGTGGTGGAGGGCGACAGCGTGGCTTCCTACGTGCACGGCGCGGTGGCCGAGGGCCTGGGCCGGATCGGCGTGCTGGTGGGGCTGAAGGGCGAGGACAACGGCATCGGCAAGCAGATCGCCATGCACGTGGCCGCGGCCCAGCCGGCCTCGCTGTCGGAAGCCGATCTCGACCCGGCGGTGCTGGAGCGCGAGCGCAAGGTGCTCACCGAACAGGCCCGCGAATCGGGCAAGCCCGAGCAGGTGATCGAGAAGATGATCGAGGGGCGGATGAAGAAGTTCCTCTCGGAGGTCACGCTGCTGGGCCAGCAGTTCGTGGTCAACCCCGATCTCACCGTCGGCCAGGCCGCCAGGGAGGCCGGGGTCGAGATCACCGGCTTCGTGCGCATGGCCGTGGGCGAGGGGATCGAGAAGAAGGAAGAGGATTTCGCCGCCGAGGTGGCCAAGGCCGCAAAGGGCTGAGTTTCCGACCCTCGATCCGAAAAATGAACGGTGCGGCCTTGCGGCCGCACCGTTTTTTTTCAGTTGCCGCCCTGAGAATTGGGGATGAGGAATACGGCAACGACGTCAGGCTGGCACAAACACACGCTAGCCTGTTCGGGCCATTCGGGCCAGAACAATTGACCCGAAATGGCCCTGTGTTCCTTGGCCCAATTGCCACCACTCACGGAACTTTCGCAAGGTGCCAGCTTACCTTGCGTCAGGAAAGTATGGGATTCCCTACCTTCGGCTCATTCGGGATCCGGGAAGGGTCGAGGACGAAGATCTGGTTCTGGAACGCGGCCTTGTAGACGGCCTGAGCGGTGGTCTCCACTTCCAGCGCCTCGCGGGCCAGGCGCAGGTGCTTTTCCACCGTCGCCCGGGTGAGCCCCATGATGGTGGCGATGTCGCGGATCGTCTTGCCCTCACCGACCCATTCCAGCACCTCGCGCTGACGCGCGGTAAGCGGCTTGCGCAGCGAGGCGAAGGGCAGGGAGGTAAGCTTCAGATGCGCAACGTTGTTCATCTGCACGATCACGCGGCCGTGGCGGCGCCAGATCTCCTCTACCTCTTCCTGGCTGACGCCCGGGGGGGCGCACAGCCCGATCGCCCCCTTGGCACGGCTCGAGACGTCGCGGAAGCTGATCGTGTAGCCGGCGACCACCCCCATCCGGCGGTTGAAGGCGACCACCTCCTTTTCCCGCTCGGTGAGCTTGTCGTAGTTCTCCTGCACCCAGGCCCAGGAACAGGCGCCGACATTCTCGCGCGCCCAGTTGACCATCGGCGCATGGATGAACAGCCCGCCGTCGATATAGGGGCCGAGATAGGCCTGGTCATGGTTCGACAGCATCAGGTTGTCATGGCGGTTGCCGAAGGTGCTTTCCGTCTTGTGGCGGGAAAAACCGTAAAGCAGCTTCTCGAATCCGAAGCGCTTCATCGCCTTCACATGGGCGTCCCAGACCTCCTGGATCGACAGCGCGGCGTTGACCGTTTCCAGATACTCCAGCAGCATCAGGCCACTTGCCCCAGATGATCCACCATCGCGTCGATTGCCAGCGTGTAGCCCCGGGCGCCGAAACCGATGATCTGGCCGATGGCGACACGGGCGATGAAGGAATGGTGCCGGAAGCGTTCGCGCGCATGGATGTTGGACAGATGAACCTCGACGGTGGGCACTTCGGCCGACGAGACCGCATCCATCAGCGCCACCGAAGTATGGGTATAGGCCCCGGCATTGAGGATGATCCCGTCATGCACGCCGCGGGCGGCGTGAACCGCGTCCACCAGGGCGCCCTCGTGGTTCGACTGGTGAAAGGAGACGGAAACGCCGATCCGCCTGGCATGGGCGCGGCAGGCCTCCTCGATATCGGCAAGGGTGGTGGTGCCGTAGATTTCTGGCTGGCGCTGGCCCAGAAGATTCAGGTTCGGGCCGTTCAGAACGAGAAGCGACGTCATTTCTTTCCTTCCCCAATCGCAAGTTGAGCTTACCGGCAGTTCCCGGCCGATGTCGAGGCGGCATCATGCGCCCGGAAGCCGAAGTTGCAGGAGATGGCAAGTGTTTTCAGGCAAGCCGCTGCCAGACGATGCGCTGCACGGGAAAACGGGCCGCGCGCCGAAGGCCCCGGGCGCACAGGAAAATGAATGAAATACAAATCGCAAGCACCTGATGTTGCGAAACTTTTCATACGGCCATGGCACAAGGGCCGCCTGAACGTTCCGCAGCGTGCGCACACGTAACTATGTATTAACATAATACTGATTATGAGACATCTTTCGCTGCTTCTGACTTGTTGCACCCCCTATATACATACCAGAGGTTGTCCGGGCAAGCCGTATCTGGTAGCCGCCCCCCATATCTTGTGTTTGGCCGCTCCGATCTGATTCAATGTCCACGGATTCGCTCCTTGACCACGCCCGCCAGCTCGAGCGCATGGCCGCCGAGCTGCGCCGGTTGCACAAGCTCATGCACGCCGCCGAAGGCCGCCCGCCCGCCGGCCGTCCCGATGCCGACATTCGCCGCCTGCAAGCCGTGGCGCGCCAGCTGCGCGAGGTGAAGGCCGCCGAGCTGCCGAAAGCCGCATCGGAGCTCGCCAGGCGCTCCGCCCTGCCCGTGCTGCCGGTGCAGATCGCCGCCCGGCAATTGCGGGCCCAGGCGCGTGAGCAGGCCGACCGCAAGCGCCGCCTGGCGGTGATGCGCGCCGTCGCCCAGGGCCAGAAATACGAAGAAATCGCCGCCCGGCACCAGATCAGCACCAAGACCGTGCAGCGGATCGTCCGCCGCAGCCTGGCCGAGCGCGAGCGATGAGACCAGGCCGCGCCGGCCGGGAGGAAACCGGCGCGGCCTGCACAATATCTTGATGCAACCAGATCCGCGTGCATCAAGATGTTGAGCGTCAGACCATCCCGCGTTTTTGCAGGATGGACCACACCACCCCGACCGCAGCCACCCCGCCGCCGACGATTGCCTCAACCGTCGCCGCGTCCGCCATGCCCTGCGCCACCAGCGCCCCGCCGGCCGCCGTCAGAACGTGGCGCACCATCGCCGCAATCACCTGTCTGGTGAGAAAAAGACTGATCATTGTGTTGCCCTCCGAGCCTCGAGAACGCCAATCCGGCGCTCAAATTCACGATGCGCCGCCCCGATCACCCCGAGGCGGTAGAAAATCCCAAGCAGCAGAACCGGCGTTGCCAGATCGCCGCCGACATTGAGCAGCTCAAGCGGGCTCACCGGATCACCTTCCCGGCCCTCAAGACCTCGTAGCCGACATAGAGCCCGCCGCCGATCACCACCCATTTTGCCAGCTTGGCGGATTTCTCGGCCGCCGTGCCGGCCTGTTCGGCCGCATCGCCCGCCTGGTCGAACAGGTAGCCCGCCGCCACCGTCGAACCGATCCAGAAAAGAAGCCTGACCATAGCCTTAAACCTCGTTCTTCATGCCCATTTGCGCGCCGCCTCGAGCGCCGCCGTGACCGCTTCGGGGGGCACCGTGGCCCGGTTGCCGGCCACGGAGGCATAGTAGCTCTGGCCCCGCCTGACATAGCGCCGCGCCCCGCGCTGGTCGCGCTGCACCGGCAGGCCGGCCCACACCCGGGCCAGCCGGTCGGCAAAGTCGGCCGTGCTCATCGCCCCGGCCTGCCAGCGCGCCAGGCCGGCCTCGCGCATCAGCTCGATTGCCACCGCGTCCTGCGTTGCCGGGTCGAACCGCGCCCGCCCGCTGATCCGGCCCGCGTTGACCAGGCGGCGCAGCGTGTCCTCCATCACCTGGTAACGGCCCGCCGCCTCGCTGGGATAGCGGCTGTCAATCGAATCCTGCCAGGCAAGGACCTCGTAAACCGTCATCTGCGTGAGCGGCCGGGGCGGCCGGTCCGCAGCGCGGATGCCGGAATACACCTGGTCGTAACCGCGGGGCGCTTCGGCCTGGCCGATCAGGGCCAGAACGGCCCCCAG
>WFPZ01000259.1 GCA_015487335.1 Paracoccaceae bacterium | reverse complement strand
GGCTGCCGGCCGAGCGCGAACTGGCCGAACGCCTCGGCGTGTCGCGGCCTTCGCTGCGCGAAGCGCTGGCCGACCTGCAGGAAAAGGGGCTGCTGACCAGCCGCGCCGGGGCCGGCGTCTATGTGGCCGATGTGCTGGGCTCGGCCTTTTCCGATGCGCTCGTCAAGCTGTTCGCCAGCCATGACGAGGCGCTGTTCGACTACATCTCGTTTCGCCGCGACATCGAGGGGCTGGCCGCCGAGCGCGCCGCAAAAATGGCCTCCGACACCGATCTCAAGGTGGTGGACGCGCTGTTTCAGAAGATGGTCGCGGCCGCCGAGAAGCGCAGGGCCTCCGATGACGCACGGCTGGACGCGGAGTTTCACCTCTCGATCCTGGAGGCCAGCCACAACGTGATCATGCTGCACATGATGCGTTCGATGTTCCAGCTGCTGCGGGAGGGGGTGTTCTACAACCGCCAAGTGATGTTCAAGCAGCGCACCACCCGCAGCGCCCTTCTGGAACAGCACCGCAAGATCAACGACGCCCTGCAGGCGCGCGATCCGGTGGCGGCACGCAAGGCGGTGGAAGAGCATCTCGACTACGTGGAACAGGCTCTTGCCGCCCAGCGCAAGCTGGAGCGCAACGAGGCCATCGCCCGCCTTCGCCTGGAGCACGAGAAATCCCGCTAGAACCGTCCGGCGGGAAGAAGACGAAACCCGCAGGGCCCGTGGCCGCAGCAAGGGAAAGACGAATGAGCACACATATCGGCGCAGAACCCGGACAGATCGCCCCGACGGTGCTTCTGCCCGGCGACCCCTACCGCGCCCGCTGGGCGGCGGAAACCTTTCTGGAAGGGGCTGAGCTCGTCAATGACGTGCGCGGCATGCTGGGCTTCACCGGCACCTGGAAGGGGCATCGGGTGACGATCCAGGGGTCGGGCATGGGCATGCCGTCGCTTTCCATCTACGTCAACGAGCTGATCCGCGATTACGGGGCGGAGACGCTCATCCGCATCGGCTCTTGCGGGGGAATGCAGGAAAAGGTGAAGGTCCGCGACGTGATCCTGGCGATGACCGCCAGTTCCATTTCCACCCCGTCGCGCGGCATCATGAAGGAAATCAATTTTGCCCCCGCCGCCGACTGGGGCCTGCTGCAGGCCGCGGCAAGGGCGGCCGAGAGCCGCGAGGTGGGGCTGCACATCGGCGGGATCTATTCATCCGACACCTTCTACGACGAGCGCCCCGATCTGAACGAGCAGATGGTGCGCCACGGCATTCTTGCCGTCGAGATGGAGGCGGCGGAGCTCTACACCCTGGCCGCGCGACACGCAAAGCGGGCCCTGGCGGTGCTGACGGTCTCCGACCATCTGCAAACCGGCGAGGCCCTGCCGGCCAGCGAACGCGAGCGCAGCTTCGGCGACATGGTCGAGATTGCCCTGGAAGCCGCCTTCGAATGAAACGGCGCTGAAGCATGTTGTTCTCGACCGGAGTCGCCTGTCTGCGCAACCGAAGGGCAGACGGCCGCCCGGGTGGGCGCGAATGCGCCCGCCGAGGGGGCGGGCGGGCGCATGCCCGGGACGCTGCGCGCGCGCCCCGGGCGAGATGAATCCGATCAGGCGAGACATGCTATAGGAGGCTGTCCGCCGCCTTGCGCCTTGCGGGCGATTCACTCCCGAGAGTATTTTCCGGACAGCCGTGATCAGAAGCCGTGGCCGCCCGAGTAGCCATTGAGCGGCGGCGGGCGCCAGCCTTCGGGCGGGCGTTCGGGGGCGAAGATCTCCACCTTCAGAGGATGGCAGGCGGCCTCGTCGCTGGAGTGGACGGAGGCGCAATCCCCGCCGGGGCAGGCCGACAGGGCACCTAGCAGGTCTATCTCGGCGAAGAACTCCAGGTAGTCGCCCGGGCGCACCGGGCTGGCCTTCATCTGGTAGCGCCCGGTTTCCCGGTGAAATCCGGTGCACATGAAGACGTTGAGCACGTCGTGCACATGGGCCTCGGCCCTGGACAGGCCCAGGCCGGTTTCCGCCGCCAGGGCGCGGGTGAGGTTGGAATGGCAGCAATGGTGGTAATCGGTACCGGCCAGAAGGTGCTGGGTGTAAGGGTCGCAGCGGGTGCCGATCACGTCATGGACGGAACAGCCGTGCTCATCCACGCCGTACCAGGCCAGCGTATCGTCGATGATCGTGGCCATCGGGCGCAGACCGGGAAAGGTGGACCACAGCCTGTCACCGGTGCTCAGGTGGGTGCGATGCAGGGCGCGGGTCTTGCCCGAATAGAACCGCTCGGAAAGATCATGGGCGTTCCACAGGTTGAGATCGCCGACCTGCGGCCCTTCGGTGCAGGTGATGCGGAAGAACTGGCCTGCGCCCACCCGGAAGCACCGCCCCTCGCGCGGGGGGACGAGAATTTCATCCCTCTTGCGCGCCCCCGCCCGCGCCTTGAGGTAAAGCGCCAGATCGGGCCGCGGCAGGCTTGCGGCAGAGTAGACGGGCACCGGCACGATGGCGCGGCGGGCGGCTGCATCGGCCGGTTCGTCATGCATCTGTCCGCTCCTGCCCCTGCTCTTGCCCCTGCAGGCAGACCACCGGCGGTTCGCCATCGGCGGTTCTCGTCACCGCACCGCAAAAGGCGCAACGCCACTCGCCTGCGGCGCGATTTTCGCGCCAGCGGCAGTTACGGGTCAAGCCTGTCGTCCGGTAGCGCCAGAACATCACCGCCAGCGCAATGACCGCCAGCAGGATTACCAGCGGCATGGAGGGGCGGCTGGCCGCGGCGCCGGGTGGTGCGTGATCACACCACCCGCTCCATCATCAGTTTCTTGATCTCTGCAATCGCCTTGGCCGGGTTCAGGCCCTTGGGGCAGGTGTTGGTGCAGTTCATGATGGTATGGCAGCGGTAGAGCTTGAACGGGTCTTCCAGCTGATCGAGCCGCTCGCCCGTGGCCTCGTCGCGGCTGTCGATGATCCAGCGGTAGGCGTGCAGCAGGGCCGCCGGGCCAAGGTAGCGATCGGAGTTCCACCAGTAGCTGGGGCAGCTGGTCGAACAGCTTGCGCACATCACGCATTCGTAGAGGCCGTCCAGCTTCCTGCGGTCTTCGATGGACTGCTTCCACTCGCGCTCGGGGCGGTTGGTGTAAGTTTCCAGCCACGGCATGATCGAGGCGTGCTGGGCATAGAAATGCGTCAGATCCGGGATCAGATCCTTGACCACCTGCATGTGCGGCAACGGGTAGATCTTCACGTCGCCCTTGATTTCGTCCATGCCGCAGATGCAGGCCAGCGTGTTTTTCCCATCGATGTTCATGGCGCAGGATCCGCAGATGCCCTCGCGGCAGGAACGGCGAAACGATAGCGTCGGGTCGATCTCGTTCTTGATCTTGATGAGCGCGTCCAGAACCATCGGGCCGCAGGTATCCATGTCGACGAAATAGGTATCGACCCGCGGGTTCTCGCCGCTGTCGGGGTCCCAGCGGTAGATCTGGAACTTGCGCAGGTTCTTCGCGCCCTCGGGCTTCGGCCAGGTCTTGCCTACGCGGATGCGGCTGTTCTTCGGAAGTCTGAACTGAACCATTTCTGCCTCCTCAATATACCCGCTTCTTGGGCGCGATCTTGCTGACGTCGATCCCCCCCTGCTCTGCCGGGGTCAGGGGCTCGGTGTGGACGTCACGGTAGCTGAGGCTGACCTTGCCGCTTTCGTCCACCCGCGAGATGGTATGCTTGCGCCAGTTCTTGTCGTCGCGCTCGGGAAAGTCCTCGCGGGCATGGGCGCCGCGGCTTTCGGTGCGCGCCTCGGCCGAATAGACGGTGGTGATGGCATTGACCATCAGGTTGTGCAGCTCCAGCGTTTCCATCAGGTCGGAGTTCCAGATCAGCGAGCGGTCGGTCACCTTGATGTCCCGCATCTCGTCCCAGATGGTGCTGATCGCCTCGCACCCCTCCTTCAGGGATTCGGCGGTGCGGAACACGGCGGCATCCTTCTGCATCGCCTTCTGCATCTTCAGCCGCACCTGGGCCGTGGGATTGGCGCCATCGGCATGGCGAATGGAATCGAAGCGGTCGAGGATCTTCTCCACCTCGGCCTTCGGCCCCTCGGGCACCGCGGCCTTCGGATCGATGATCTGGCCTGCCCTGATCGAGGCCGCCCGGCCCAGCACGACGAGGTCGATCAGCGAGTTGGAGCCCAGCCGGTTGGCGCCGTGGAGAGAGGCGCAGGCCGCCTCGCCCACCGCCATCAGCCCCGGCACCACCGCATCCTGGTCCTCGGCGGTGGGGTTGAGCACCTCGCCCCAGTAGTTCGTGGGGATGCCGCCCATGTTGTAATGGGCGGTGGGGATCACCGGGATCGGATCCTTCGTCACGTCGACGCCGGCGAAGATGCGGGCGCTTTCGGCGATGCCCGGCAGGCGCTCTTCGATCACCTCCCGCGGCAGGTGGTTGAGGTTGAGGTAGATGTGGTCCTTCTCGGGGCCGACGCCACGGCCCTCGCGGATCTCCAGCGTCATGCAGCGCGAAACCACATCGCGGCTGGCCAGATCCTTGTAGGTGGGGGCGTAACGCTCCATGAAGCGCTCGCCCTCCGAGTTGGTCAGATAGCCGCCCTCGCCGCGCACCCCTTCGGTGATCAGAACTCCCGCGCCGTAAACGCCGGTGGGGTGGAACTGCACGAATTCCTGATCCTGCAGGGGCAGCCCGGCGCGCGCTACCATGCCGCCGCCGTCGCCGGTGCAGGTATGCGCCGAGGTGCAGCTGAAATAGGTGCGCCCCGAGCCGCCCGTGGCCAGCACCACCAGCTTGGCATTGAAGCGGTGCAGCGTGCCGTCATCGAGCTTCCAGGCCATGATGCCGGTGCAGGCGCCGTCTTCGGACATGATCAGATCGAGCGCAAAATACTCGACATAGAATTCGGCGTTCTGCTTCAGGCTCTGGCCATAGAGGGTATGCAGCATCGCATGCCCGGTGCGGTCTGCAGCGGCACAGGTGCGCTGCACCGGAGGACCCTCGCCGAACTCGGTGGTATGGCCGCCGAAGGGGCGCTGGTAGATCTTTCCCTCCTCGGTACGCGAGAACGGCACCCCGTAATGTTCCAGCTCGTAGACGGCGCGCGGCGCCTCGCGGGTGACGTATTCGATGGTGTCGATGTCGCCCAGCCAGTCGCTGCCCTTCACCGTGTCGTACATGTGCCACTGCCAGTTGTCGGGGCCCATGTTGCCCAGGGATGCGGCGATCCCGCCCTGGGCGGCCACGGTATGGCTGCGGGTGGGAAAGACCTTCGTCACGCAGACGGTGCGCAGCCCCTGCTCGGCCATGCCCAGCGTGGCGCGCAGCCCCGCGCCGCCGGCGCCGACCACCACCACGTCATAGTTGTGCGTCTCGTATTCGTAAGCTGCCATGATCCTGTTAGCTCCTCAAAGCGCCAGCCGGGCGATGGCGAAGATGGCCACGGCCGCCGCGCCAAAGCTGATGATGTTCATC
>WFPZ01000258.1 GCA_015487335.1 Paracoccaceae bacterium | reverse complement strand
TCCATGCTCAGCCACGGCTCGGCCGGCTCCAGCGCCCCGCCCATCTGCAGCAGTTCGATCGAGATGTTGTCGGGCGAGCGCACGAAGGCCATGCGCCCGTCGCGCGGGGGGCGGTTGATGACGATGCCGTTGTCCATCAGGTGCTGGCACATCTCGTAGATGTTCTCGACCTCATAGGCCAGATGCCCGAAATGGCGGCTGTCCGAGGGCAGCCCCGGATCGCCGTCCCAGTTCCACGTCAGTTCCACCGGGCACTCCTCCTGCCCCGGCGGGGCCATGAAGACAAGGGTGAAGCGCCCGGCCTCGCTGTCGACGCGGCGGGTCTCCTTCAGCCCCAGAAGCTCATAGAAAGCCATGGATTTTTCCAGGTCGAGCACCCGGACCATGGTGTGCAGATAGCGAATTTTCATCGTCCTTCCCCTGCCTTGATTGCGCCCGCAACACTATCGGAAACCGGGCCGGCAAGAGCAATGGCCCAGTGATGTCTTGTGCGCCATCGCACAGAACCTTTGCGCCTGTGGGCATTGCCGCACAGGGCGCAAGCGGCCATCCTGATCCAGGATCATCCGTAGAAGCCTCAAGGAGCCATGAAAATGCAGCCCAGCTTTTTCATCCCCCACGGCGGCGGCCCCTGCTTCTTCATGGAGTGGGACCCGCCGGAGACCTGGAACGGCATGCGCGCCTTCCTCGAGGGGCTGATCACCGGCCTGCCGCAACGGCCGCGCGCGGTGCTGGTTGTCACCGCCCATTGGGAAGAGCCCGAGATCACGCTTTCCAC
Organism: Paracoccaceae bacterium; assembly: GCA_015487335.1. Lineage (GTDB taxonomy): Bacteria > Pseudomonadota > Alphaproteobacteria > Rhodobacterales > Rhodobacteraceae > S012-89. Next base: position 17,677 of record WFPZ01000258.1, on the reverse strand, counting down.
GAAGGAAGATCCGGGGCTCTACTACGACTATTACAATTTCCCGCCGCATACCTACCGGCTGGAGTGGCCCGCCCGGGGCAGCCCCGAGATCGCCGCCCGCGCCGCCGGGCTGCTTCGCGAAGCGGGGATCGCGGCCCGTCTCGACGACCGGCGCGACTATGACCACGGCGTGTTCATCCCGATGATGCTGGCCATGCCCGAGCCCGAGGTGCCGGTGATCCAGATGTCGATCCGGGCCGATCTCGACCCGGCCCACCACCTGGCCGCCGGCCACGCCCTGGCCCCCCTGCGCCGTGAGGGGGTGGTGATCATCGGCTCGGGGATGAGCTACCACAACCTGCGCGCCTTCCTGGGCGGGGGCGATACCGGCCCCTCGGAGGCGTTCGACGCCTGGCTCACCGCCGTGGTCGAGGGCGCCCCTGCCCGGCGCGAAGCGGCCCTGGCCGACTGGGCCGCCGCCCCCGGTGCCCGCGCCGCCCATCCGCGCGAAGAACACCTCGCCCCGATCTGGGTGGCCGCCGGTGCCGCCAGCGGTGAACCCGCGCAGCGCGTCTATGGCGAGAAGGTGATGGGCGCGGCGATCTCGGCCTACCGTTTCGGTGCTGCCGGAACGCTTCAGAAATCGGATTGAACCCCCAGCCGCAGCGCCGCCGCGTTGCGGCTGAACAGCGAGACGCTGGAGATCGTCCGCCGCCACTCCAGCGACAGGCTGGGCGAGAAGCCCATGTAGGACAGCCCCGGAAACAGCAGCGACGCCCCGGCGCTCAGGCTCAGGTCCTGCCGCCCGCCGGGCGCATAGGGCGAGAAGGCGAAATCGCGCCGCTCCAGCGCCAGCGCAAGCGACAGCCCCGCCCCAAGCACCGGCCGGGCGAAGCCGTAGCGCAGCCCGGCCCGCAGCGCGGTGTTGGCCGCCTCCGGGGCGTCCGAGCCGGTCCGGCTCGCCGCCAGGGTCCAGGCCAGGCTGTCGCCCCCGGCCAGGGGCCGGACGCCGCCGGCCTCCAGCGCCAGGGTGTCCGAGGCCGCGCCCGAGGCCGCCAGCACCCGCCGCTCGTAACTGCCCGCCAGCCGCAGCGCGCCCTCCGGCCCCGGCCCGAAGCCCCGTGCCACGCTCAGCCGCCCGTAGCGGCTGTAGGGCGCGCCGCCATACCAGTCGCGCCCGGCGCGCAGCTCCAGGCTGATCTGCCCGGCCCCGGAGGCGGGCCGCCACAGCCGCGTCAGCGCGGCTTCGGCCCGGGCAAAGGCGTACTCCGCCCCTCTCACCCCCGGCGCCAGCCGCCGCGCCTGCGGCGAGAGCACGAAGCCGCGCCCGTAAAGCGCAAGCCCCAGCCGGGTTTCCCCGGTCGCCGAGCGCCCCAGCCGATAGGTGGCCTCCAGCCCCGCGGAGGCCTCCAGCCCGGCCAGTGCGCGCGCATCCGGGCTGAGCACGAAGGGCAGGCTCCACAGGGTGACCGTCTCGGCCGCCGCGCCGTTGTTGACGTTGCTGTTGGGGGCCAGCGAGAGGCTGAGGCGCAGGTTCAGCGGCCGAGCGGCGCTGAGCGCGGCCATTTCGCGGGCCACCGCCTGCCGGGCCGAGGGCTGCGGGGCATGGGTCAGGGCCCGGCGCAGCCACAACTCGGCCCGCAGGAACCGCCCTGCCCGGAAATAGCCTGCCCCCGCCAGCCGTGCCGCCAGAAAGCGCGCGGCCCGGCTGCCCGCCAGCCCGTAGGCCCGGCGCGCGGCCTCGGCACCCTCCAGCGCCCGGCCCGCATTGATCTGTGCTGCGGCGCGGGCCAGCAGGGCCGCTGCCCCGTCCGCCGTTTCCGCCCGGGGGTGCGCTGCACCCGCAACCGGCAGCAAAGCCAGCGCAAAAATCAACAGCGCCGCCCCGCAGGCCCGGCGCAGCGCGGAAACTGTTGCCTTGGCCGCAGGCTGCCTGCGCGCCGGGGAGGAAATGCTCATCGTGGCCGTCTGTTGCCTTTGGCGCAGGCTGGGAAATTTCGCCGCTGAAGTCAACGCCGTGGCACAGGGCTGCGGGCTTCCCGCCACAGGCACAGACACAGTATCCTGCGGCGCTTTCCCATCCCGGCCCATAGATATAGTATGCACTGGTCGGAAACTCTGCCAAGGATTCGCCCCCATGCCGCTTTCTCCCGAACAACTGGCCGAAATCGAAAGCCTGCGCGCCAGGCCGCGCCCCACGCTGCGCGCCGTCTCGGAGGGCATGGAAAAGCACCTCTATCTGGCCCATGAGGTGCTTGACCACGGTTTCGTCCGTGTCATCGACTACATGGGCGATGACGCCGCCATCTGCCAGGCGGCGCGGGTGAGCTACGGCAAGGGCACCAAATCTGTGAGCAACGACAAGGGGCTGATCCGCTACCTGATGCGCCACTGGCACTCCACCCCCTTCGAGATGTGCGAGATCAAGCTGCACGTGAAGCTGCCGGTCTTCGTGGCGCGGCAGTGGATCCGCCACCGCACCGCCAACGTCAACGAATACTCGGCCCGCTATTCCATCCTCGACCGCGAGTTCTACTTCCCCGCGCGCGAGCACCTCGCCGCCCAGTCCACCGTCAACAACCAGGGCCGGGGCGAGCTTCTGGGCGAGGAGGAAGCCGCGCGGGTGCTGGAGATTCTCAAGTCCGACGCGGCGCGCTGCTACGACCACTACGAAGAGATGATCTCGGACGAGGGCAAGCAGGGGCTGGCGCGCGAGCTGGCGCGCATGAACCTGCCCACCAACATCTATACCCAGTGGTACTGGAAGGTGGACCTGCACAACCTTTTCCACTTCCTGCGCCTGCGCGCCGATGCCCACGCCCAGTACGAGATCCGCGCCTATGCCGAGACCATCGCCCGCGTGGTTGCCGACTGGGTGCCGGCGGCCTACGGCGCCTTCGAGGATTACCGCATGGGCGGGGTGACGCTGAGCGCCCAGGCGCTCGACTGCGTCCGCCGGATGCTGAAGGGCGAGGAGGTGACGCAGGAAACGAGCGGCATGAGCGCGCGGGAATGGCGGGAGTTTCAGGAGGTGATCGCAGGGCAGGGGGCCGGGCCCGCGCAAGGCGCATCTTGAACCGTCCCGCGCCGGCTCATAGGTCAGTCATGTAGCCAACAATTTCGAGGGACGAGCGATGCAGGTCATTCTCCACAATGACGACGCGCTTCACGGTTTCGACTCTGCCCGGAGCTTCGCCGAAGAGGTGCTGGGCCGGGCGCTCAAGGGCAAGGCCGAGCGGCTCAGCCGGGTCGAGGTCTGGGTGGCCGACGAGAATGCCCACAAGGGAGGGGCCGACGACAAGCGCTGCTCCATGGAGGCCCACCCGCGCGGGCGCAGGCCGGTGGGTGTCAAGCATCACGCGGCGGATGTCGCCACTGCCATCCGCGGTGCCGCCGACAAGCTCGCCCGGGCGCTGGAACGCGATCTGGCATGAAAACGCCGGCCCCCGGCGCGTTTCGGTGCGCTTCGGGGCCGGCGAATGCCTTGCCAGGTGATTCCGTTGCCGGAGTCAGAGCGCCTTGAGCTCTCCGGCCGATTGCCGCCCGTCGCGGCCTTCGACCATCTCGTAGGAAACCTTCTGGTTGTCGGCCAGCCCGGTCATGCCGGCCTGCTCGACGGCCGAGATGTGAACGAACACGTCCTTGCCGCCATCATCGGGCTGGATGAACCCGTACCCCTTTGTCGTATTGAACCATTTCACGGTGCCAGTGGCCATTTCCGTCTCCTTCAGTCTTGTCCCGCCCGCGACGTGCAGCGGGTTGGTGCAGCCCGGTCTTGCAAGTCTCAAGCTGCCCGGAAAGAGAAGCGGACTTGGCAGAAAGTCGGTTGTCACGGCAGAAAGGTTCACCGTGATCGCGGAAAAAAGCAAGCGAAACTCTTGTATCCTTGGGGGGATGGATGTAGCGCCTTGAAAAAACGGGGGAAATGATGCGCATATTCCTGCTGAAATCCTGCGATACCTGCCGTCGCGCCCTGCGGGAGCTGCGCGCTGCCGGCCACGACCCGGCCATCACCGACATCCGTGCCGACGGCCTCTCGCCCGCGGATCTGGAGCGGTTTCTGGAGGCCTTCGGCGAGGCGCTCGTCAACCGCCGGTCCACCACCTGGCGGAGGCTTGACGAGACGGAAAGGTCTCGTGATCCCAAGGGGTTGCTTGCCGATCACCCGACGCTGATGAAGCGCCCGGTGATCGAGGACGGGGGGCGGCTCTACCTCGGCTGGGGGGCGCAGGTGCGCCAGGCGCTTCTTGGATAGCCGCCCCGCCGCCCCCATCTGCTTTCCATCCAGGGAGGAAATCCATGCGCAACGCGGCCCTGACGCTTGGCATCATCGGTGGCATCATCGGCATGATCGTGGGCTTTTTCAGCTACGGCTACACCCAGTTCGTGGAGTGGTTCGGAGAAGTGCCGGACCTTGTGGAACAGGTTGAAAACGTCCGCCTTGTCCGTGCGGTCAGCCTGCTGTCGCCGCTTCTGGCGATTGCCGGGGGCGCGATGGCGCGCTCTCAGGCCACGGTGGGCGGGGTGCTGATGCTGGCCTCCAGCGCCGGCATGTACTGGGGCTTCGGCTTCAACTTCGCCACCATGTTCCCGATTGCCATGGCCGGCCTGGGCGGGCTGCTTGCGCTGCTGGCGCGCCAGCCCGACAAGGCCTGAGCCCTATCCCGCCGCCGTGCCGGCAAGCCCGCGAAGGCCCTGTCCGGCTGCCGCAGGCCGGGCCGGATATCCGGGCAGGGGGGGCGTCTTCCGCTTCCCGTGCTGCGGGCCGATCACCAGCGGCAGGCCGTTCGCCATCACCGGCAGGGCGCTGTCGAGGCGGAGCCGGAAATAGCTCATCCCGAACAGGGGCAGGGCCGGTGCCACCGTGTGCCCGTCGATCAGCAGCCCGGCGGGCACGGCATCGCCGCCCTCGCGCCCGTCGGCCCGCCCGGCAAGAACCGTCTGCCCCGGAGCCAGGGCCAGATCGGCCGCCGGCCGTCGGCCGCCCAGGGCTCCGGCCGAAATGCGCACCGGGCGCAGCCAGGGGCAGAAGGCCAGCTCTGCGGCGCAGTAGACCTGCCTTTCCAGCTGCCTGATCCGGCTGACAAGACAGCCCTGCACAAGCACCTCGTCCCCTTCGGCGAGCCGCTCGACGGGCATCGGCCCGTAGGGCGTTTCCAGTTGCGTGCCATGCCCCAGCCCCTCGGCGGGCGGCGTATCGCCCGCCGGGCGCCAGGAGAGGATGCGCATCTCGTGGCCCGGCCGGACCGCCTGCGAGGCCACCACCAGCGCCGGCTGCCCGTCGAGCGCCACGATCACCATCTCGGGCGCCCCGGGGCCGGCCAGCGAGAGAACCTGCACCGCCGCAAGCGGGGTTCCGGCCGCATGCCGCTGCCCGTCGAGGCGCAACTCGCGCGCCAGCATCACGCCGCCCCTCGCCCCCTGCGGGTGGCCTGCCATGTCGCTGATGTAAAGGGCCACCGGCGTGGCGCGGCCCTTCAGGGCCAGGGCCTGGGCTTTCGGGTTCTCGTTCCGGCCCCCATGGCGGAACAGGGGCAGCGAGACCGGCCCGACGAAATCGGTCAGTCTCCACGCATGTACTTGCAAATCACGCATCACTCTTTCACCAGCTGCATGCCCGAGCAGCAGGGCACCCTTGTTCCGGTGATCGTTTTGCATGTGCACGATGGCAGGGTTTGGCCGGGACAAGGGAAAACCCGTGCCCCGTTTGTGGCCTGTTCGGGGAATGTTTCCGCGAAATGCGGCCGGGCGTTATTTCAGGTCCGGGGGCAGGGCCTCCGTCGCCAGTTCGGCAACAATCTCGTCAAGCGCGGCAACCCTCGTGCGTTTTTCGCCCAGCCGGCGAATCGTCACCGTCCGCTCCTCGACTTCGCGCTGGCCGATGGCGAGAATCACCGGAACCTTGGCCAGGGAGTGTTCGCGCACCTTGTAGTTGATCTTCTCGTTGCGCACGTCGGCCTCGGCGCGCACCCCGGCCCTTGTCAGCGCCTCGGTGACCTCATGCACGAAATCGTCCGCATCCGAGACGATCGAGGCCACCACAACCTGCCGCGGGGCCAGCCAGAAGGGCAGCTTGCCGGCGTGTTCCTCGATCAGGATGCCGATGAAACGCTCGAAAGAGCCCAGCGCCGCGCGGTGCAGCATCACGGGGCGGTGCTTTGCCCCGTCGGCGCCGACATAGGTGGCGTCGAGGCGCTCGGGAAGGACGAAATCCACCTGCAGGGTGCCGCACTGCCACTCCCGGCCGATGGCGTCGGTGAGCACGAATTCCAGCTTGGGGCCATAGAACGCCCCTTCGCCGGGGTTCAGGTCGAACTCGTAACCGGCTGCGATCGTTGCGCTTTTCAGCGCCTCTTCGGCCTTGTCCCAGACCTCGTCGGAGCCTGCGCGCACCTCCGGGCGATCCGAGAACTTCACCTCGAAGGTCTCGAACCCGAGGTCGCGGTAGACCCGGCTGAGGAAGGCGATGAACTTCTTCGTCTCCTCCTCGATCTGGTCTTCGCGGCAGAAGATATGGGCATCGTCCTGGGTAAACCCGCGCACCCGCATGATGCCGTGCAGGGCGCCGGAGGGCTCGTAACGGTTGCACGAGCCGAACTCGGCCATGCGCAGCGGCAGGTCGCGGTAGCTCTTGAGCCCCTGGTTGTAGATCTGCACGTGGCAGGGGCAGTTCATCGGCTTGAGCGCGTTGACGGCTTTCTCGCGGGCGTGCTCTTCCTCGACCTCGACGATGAACATGTGCTCGCCGAACTTGTCCCAGTGGCCGGAACGCTCCCACAGGCTGCGGTCCACCACCTGGGGGGTGTTCACCTCCACATAGCCGTCGTCATACTGGCGGCGGCGCATGTAGTCCTGCAAGGTGGTGTAGATGCGCCAGCCATTGGGGTGCCAGAAAACCTGCCCCGGCGCCTCTTCCTGGAGGTGGAACAGATTCATCTCGCGGGCCAGCTTCCGGTGGTCGCGCCTGGCCGCTTCCTCCAGCATGTTCAGGTACTTGCGCAGGTCTTCGCGGTTGCGGAAACCGACCCCGTAGATGCGCTGCAGCATCGGGCGCGAGGAATCTCCGCGCCAGTAGGCGCCGGCCACGCTCATCAGCTTGATGGCGTCGGCCGGCACCTGGCCGGTGTGCTGCAGGTGGGGGCCGCGGCACAGATCCTGCCAGTGGCCGTGCCAGTACATGCGGATCGGCTCGCCCTCGGGGATGGCCTCGACCAGCTCCACCTTGTAGGGCTCGCCATTGGCCTCGTAGAAGGCGATGGCGCGCTCGCGGTCCCAGACCTCTGTCTTGACCGGATCGCGCCTGTTGATGATTTCGCGCATCCTTTTCTCGATCAGCGCGAGGTCTTCGGGGGTGAAGGGCTCTTCGCGGTCGAAATCGTAATACCAGCCGTTGTCGATCACCGGGCCGATGGTCACCTTCACGTCGGGCCAGATCTCCTGCACGGCGCGGGCCATGATGTGGGCGGCGTCATGGCGGATCAGCTCCAGCGCCTGCTTTTCGTCGGCCATGGTGTGGATGACGATGGTGGCGTCTTCCTCGATCGGCCACTGAAGATCCCAGTGCCGGCCGTTGACGGTGGCGGAAATGGCCTTTTTCCCCAATGACCTGGAGATGGAAGCGGCAACCTCGGAGGCGGTGATCCCGGCCTCGTATTCTCGCGAATTGCCATCGGGGAATGTCAGGGAAATCTTGGCCATTGCGGCTCTCCTCGTCGGTTTGGCGCCTACGAAAACGCCCGGTTGCGGGTCGGGTCGGCCCGGTTTGGCGCCTCAACGGGGTGAAGTCAACATTGCCTTTGTGCGCAGGGCGGCTAGTTTGCCCCAAACGGAAGGAGGGGAGATGACCGATTTTCTCGAAACCGGTGCCGGCAGGCGGCTGGCCTATGCGAAGACCCGGGGCCAGGGGCCGGGGGTGGTGTTCCTCGGCGGCTTCAATTCCGACATGGAGGGCACCAAGGCGCTGTTTCTCGAGGACTGGGCCAGGCGCCGGGGCCGGGCCTTCCTGCGCTTCGACTATTCCGGCCACGGGCAGTCTTCCGGGGCCTTCACCGAGGGGTGTATCGGGGACTGGGCGGATGATGCGGCCGCGGCGGTGAGCGCGCTGACCGAGGGTCCGCAGATTCTGGTGGGGTCCAGCATGGGAGGCTGGATAAGCCTGATTCTGGCCACCAGGCTCAAGGAGAAGATCTGCGGTATCGTCGGAATTGCGGCCGCGCCGGATTTCACCGAAGACGGCATGTGGGCCGGGTTCAGCCCCGAACAGCGGGCCGAACTGATGGAAAAGGGGCAGATCGCGCTGCCGTCGGAATATGGCGAGCCCTACATCATCACCCGCCGCCTGATCGAGGACGGGCGCAACCATCTGGTGCTGCGAAAACCCCTTTTGCTGCCCTTTCCGGCCCGCTTCCTGCAGGGCACCGAGGATGCCGACGTGGCGCTTTCGGTGCCGCTGCGCCTCATCGAGCACGCCAGCGGCCCGGATATCCGCCTGACCCTGGTCAAGGGCGCGGATCACCGCTTCTCGAGCCCGGACTGCCTTGAGCTGATCGCGCAGACCGTGGAAGAGGTATCGGCCGCCGCCGGGCGCTGAACGTGCCGGTTGCGACCGGATTGCCCGTCGGCGCATGCCCGGCCCAGGGAGAGGCGAATGTGACCGGGGGCGACCGGCCATGAAGCCCGCGATCTCGCTGTGACAGCCCATTTTGCTGCCGGCAGGCGGAACAATCCCCGCCACCCGGGCGGAGGCCCCGCTGCGAAGCGGGCGGTGCGCTGCCGAACAGGTGGCTCCGGCGCCGGGCCCCGGGCTCAGGCGCCGGCCCGGGCGCGCACGACGCGCGGCGCGGGGGTGGCATTGGCGTCGATGAAATCCAGCACCAGGGGGCGGATGTTGTCGCGCCAGCTGCGCCCGGCGAAGATGCCGTAGTGGCCCGCTCCCGGCTCCAGATGGCTGGCCTTCTTCGCATCGGGCAGCCCGGTAAGCAGATCGAGCGCGGCAAGGCACTGGCCGGGGGCCGAGATGTCGTCCTTCTCGCCCTCGACGACCTTCACCGCCACATCGGTGATCTTGCCGAAATCCACCTTGTGGCCGTCCACCGTGAAGGCGTTGCGGGCGATCTCGCGCTTCTTGAAGATGCGTTCCACCGTCGAGAGGTAGAATTCGGCGGTCATGTCCATCACCGCCAGGTATTCGTCATAGAAGCGGTTGTGCTTGTCGTGATCGGCGGCTTCGCCCTTGGCGGTGCGCAGGATCTGCTCCGAGAAGGCGCGGGCGTGGCGCTCGGCGTTCATCGACATGAAAGAGGCCAGCTGCAGCAGCCCCGGATAGACCATCCGCCCCACGCCTGCATATTTGAAGCCGACGCGCTGGATGATCAGCTCTTCGAGCTGGCCCATGGTTACCCGGCGGCCGAAGTCCGTCACCTCGGTGGGGTTGGCGTCCGGATCGATCGGGCCGCCGATCAGGGTCAGCGAGCGGGGCTGCGCGGCGGCGTCCTGCTCGGCCAGGTAGGCGGTGGCGGCAAGCGTCAGCGGCGCCGGCTGGCAGACCGCGATCACGTGGATGTCCGGGCCCAGATGGCGCATGAATTCGACAAGGTAGAGGGTGTAGTCCTCGATGTCGAACTTGCCGGCGCTGAGCGGTATGTCGCGCGCGTTGTGCCAGTCGGTGATGTAGACCTCGCAGTCGGGCAGAAGGCTGACGACGGTCGAGCGCAGCAGCGTCGAGTAATGCCCCGACATCGGCGCCACCAGCATCACCCGGCGCCGGCGCGGCTTGCGCCCCGACACCTTGAAGTGGATCAGGTCGCCGAAGGGGCGCTTCACCAGGGTTTCGATCTGCACCAGATGGTCGCGCCCGTCCTCGCCCACCACCGAGGCAATCCCCCAGTCGGGCTTGGCGACCATCCGGGCAAAGCTGCGCTCCGTCACTTCGCCCCAGGCGGCGAGCAGCCGGAAGGCCGGGTTGGGGATCATCGCCACCGCCGGGTAGGAGCCGAACGCCTGCGCCGTGGCTCCCAGCCACTGGTTGGTCACCCGTGCCGTTTCCATCAGATCGTAAGTTGCCATGAAGCGCATGCCTGTCCCTTTCCCGTCTTTCGGGTTGCTCGCACCTTTCCCCCCGGCGAAGGCGCGGCTATTCTGCACCTGCACAAGGTAGGATGGAACCTGATCGATGACAACCGACGAAGGCCCCGCCGCCCCCGATCTTCACAGGCTCGAGGCGAATCTGAAAAAGATCGAGGACCTGTCCAGGCGGCTGGTGGCGGCAATGGCGCGCAAGAGGCCTGTCGATCCCAGCCTGCAGGGGCCGGGGCCGGAGCTTTACTCCCGCGCCGCCGCCGCGTGGATGGCCGAGATGATGGCCAACCCGGCCAGGATCATCGAGCACCAGGTTTCCTACTGGGGCGAGACGCTGCGCCATTACCTGGAGGCGCAGAAGATGCTGGCGGGCGGCGACCGCGGGCCGGAGGACGACACGGACCGGAGCGACAGGCGCTTTGCCAGCCCGCTGTGGCGGGCCAACCCCTATTTCCGCTTCCTCCGGGACCAGTACCTGCTGAACCTCGAAGCGGTGCGCAAGATCGTGCGCGACATCGAGGGGCTCGACGACCATGACCGCAAGCGGCTGGAGTATTTCGCCACCCAGATGGTCGAGATGTTCAGCCCGGCCAACTTCCTTGCCACCAACCCCGAGGCGCTGGCCCGCGCCGTCGAGACCGACGGCGAAAGTCTGGTGCGGGGGCTGGAGAACCTGGTGCGCGATCTCGAGGCCAACGATGGCGAGCTGCTGGTCTCGCTGGCCGACAGGAACGCCTTCGCGGTGGGCGAGAACCTCGCCACCACCCCCGGGGCGGTGATCTTCCGCAACCGCATGATGGAGCTGATCCAGTATGCGCCCACCACCGAAAAGGTGCGCCGGGTACCGCTGATCATCTTTCCGCCGTGGATCAACAAGTTCTACATCCTCGACCTGCGCCCCGACAACAGCCTGATCAGGTGGATCGTCGATCAGGGCTATACGCTGTTCGTGGTCTCCTGGGTCAATCCCGATGAAACCTATGCCGACGTGGGCATGGATACCTACATCGAGGAGGGCTACCTTGCGGCCATCGACGAGGTGCGCAGGATCACCGGCGAAAAGAAGGTGAACGCGGTGGGCTACTGCATCGCCGGCACCACCCTGGCGCTGACGCTGGCGCTTCTGCACAGGCGCGGGGAAAGCCCGGTCCGTTCGGCCACCTTCCTGACCACGCTCACCGATTTCTCCGATCAGGGCGAATTCGAAGTCTTCCTCGACAACGATTTCGTGGACGGCATCGAAGAGGAGGCGGGCCGCGAGGGCTGCCTGCGCTCCTTCATCATGTCGCGCACCTTCAGCTTCCTGCGCTCGAACGATCTCATCTATGCTCCGGCCATTCGCCGCTACATGCTGGGAGAGCCGCCGCCGGCCTTCGACCTTCTCTACTGGAACGGCGACGGCACCAACCTGCCGGGGCGCATGGCGGTGGAATACCTGCGCTGGCTGTGCCAGGACAACCGCTTCGCCGAGGGCCGTCTCGAGCTGTGCGGCGAGAAGCTGTCGATCCGCGACGTGAAGGTGCCGCTGTGCGCGGTGGGCTGCGAGAGCGACCACATCGCCAAGTGGAGTTCCAGCTACGACGGCATCCGCCGGATGGGGGCGAAGGACAAGACCTTCATCCTCTCGCAATCGGGCCATATCGCAGGGATCATCAACCCCCCGGGGCGAAAGAAATACGGCCACTACACCAACCCCGATCTTGCGCAGCCGGCCGAAGGGTGGCGCGAGGGGGCCACATTTCACGACGGCTCCTGGTGGCCCCGCTGGGAGGCCTGGCTGCGCCGGCGCTCCGGCGCGCTCGTCAAGGCCCGAACCCCGGGCGATTCGGGCAGGCCCGTCCTCGGCCCGGCTCCCGGAACCTACGTTCTTGCCCGCGCAAGCGGCTGATTTCGTTGGCGAAAGGAAAATTTCGCTGCGCTGCGGCGCAAACCCCTTGAAATGCTGCAGTGCAGAGAGCATATTCCTTGCAGACGCAGAAAACGGGACGGACCCGTAGCAAGGAGTGAACAGATGCCCAGGACTCAGGATTACACCAAGGTCGTGCAGGACTTCATGGGCGCCTTCCCGGTAGACTTCGCCGCCGTTCAGGATGCCTTCAGGACCCAGGCGACCTTCGGCGAAAAGCTCACCAGGGTTGCGCTGGAAGCCGCCGACAAGTCGACCGAGATCTCGAACAAGTGGACCAGGGAAACCCTGGCCAGGGTCGGCGAGATCGCCAGGGTCAAGGAAGACCCGGCCGATTACACCAAGGCGTGGACGGATTTCGCCTCGGCCCAGGCCGAGCTGGCGGCCGAGAACATGGCCGCCTTCGCCGAGGTCGCCAAGAAGGCGCAGATGGAAACCGTCGAACTGATGCTTGCCGCCGGCAAGGACATCAGCGAAGACGCCACCGCCGCCGTCAAGAAGGCCACCGCCGGCGTGACGGGCGCCGCGAAGAAGGCGGCCGCGTCCTCCAAGTAAGCGGCGCGCAAGAGACCATCCATCGATTCTCCTCCCTGTCGATGTGATCGTGCCGGGCGGGCCTCGTGCCCGCCCTTTCTTTTTGTCCCGTGCTGTCCTAGTCTTCGCTGCATCGCCGAATAGGGAGGGCAGACCCGTGGCCGAAAAGAAGGAACCGTTGCTGATCAAGCGCTACGCAAGCCGGCGGCTCTACAACACCGAAACCAGCGACTACGTGACGCTCGACGACATCGCCGGATTCATCCGCGAAGGGCGCGACGTGCAGATCATCGACCTGAAAAGCGGCGATGACCTTACGCGCCAGTATCTGCTTCAGATCATTGCCGAACACGAGGGCCGGGGCGACAGCGTGCTGCCGATCAACGTGCTGACCGATCTGGTGCGCAGCTACACCACCGGGGTGCAGTCGGTGGTGCCGCAGTTTCTGGCCATGTCCTTCGAGATGCTGCGCGACAGCCAGTCGAAGATGATGGAAAACCTCGCCAATCCGCTGGCCGGCATGCCCGGGTTCGAGGCGATGCAGGCGCAGCAGCAGGCCTTTCTCAAGGCCATGACGGGCGCCTGGGCGGGGGCCGGCGCCCCGGAGCGGGAAGAGGAAGGAAAAGGGCAGCAGCGCAGCGGCTCGTCCGAGGAACTCGACGAGATCAGGAAGCAGCTCGCGGAGCTGCAGGACAAGCTGTCGAAACTCGGCGGCTAGGCCTGTCCGCGGGGCGGGCCCGGCGGGGGGCGCGGCGGAAGGGAGCATCGAAAGCCGATGGCCGACACACCGGGGCGGATCACCCTGTGGGGCGTCGAGGTCTTCGTGGCCACGGCGGAAGAGCAATCGATTACCGCCGCCGCCCGGCGGCTGGGGGCATCGGCCTCGGCGGTCAGCCAGCAGCTGACCAACCTGGAGACGGCGCTGGGGGCGGCGCTGCTCAACCGGCGCGAACGCCCCGTCGCCCTGACCCCGGCCGGAGAGCTCTTCCTGCGCCGCGCCCACAGCATCCTCAACGAGGCCGAACAGGCCCGCGACGAGGTGGCGCGCGCCGGCCGGGCCAACCTGACATTGCTGCGCCTGGGCATGATCGAGGATTTCGACGCCGGCGTCACGCCGCTTCTGCTGCGCCAGCTGGCCTCGGAGATGACCGATACCCGCTTCCTGCTGGAAACCGGCGCCAGCCACCGGCTGCTCGACAAGCTCGACAACCGCGCGCTCGATGTGGCGGTGACAGCCCGGATGGGGGCCGGCGCCGACTGGATGGAGGAATACCCCCTGCTGGAAGAGCCCTTCGTGGTGGTCGCTCCGCGCGGCGCCGTCCCGCCTGAAGACGGGCGCGACCGGCTGCTCGGGATGCCCTTCATCCGCTACACCAGCCGCCATCACATGGGCCGCATCCTTCAGGCGCATCTGGCCCGCCAGCACCTCAAGCCGGCCCAGCGCTTCGAGCTCGACAGCTACCACGCGATCATGGCCATGGTGGCGGCCGGCGAGGGCTGGACGATCCTCACCCCGCTGGGCGTCACCCATGCGCGGCGCTTCCTCGATCAGGTCGATGTGCTGCCGATGCCCTTCGAGCCGCTGACGCGCATCATCACCCTCACCGCCCGGCGCGGCGCCCTGGGCGACATGCCCGGCATCATCGCGGCGCGCCTTCGCAACCTGCTGCTTGAGCAGATCATCACCCCCTGCCACCAGCAGATGCCGTGGCTGAAGGATGATCTGCGGCTGATCTGAAGCAGGGCCGGGGGGCTGCGCCTTCAGGTTCCGAAGGCGCGCGGCCGGCCCATCACCTCCTCGGCCGCCTCCACCAGCGCCGTGGCGATGAAATCCAGCTCTGCGCGCTTCAGACGCGCCGGCAGGCGCACGTCGCAGGCGCGCATCAGCATGGCGCGGGTCTTCGGCAGTTCGGGGGTCTCGCCCAGGAACTTCCAGTTCCAGTAGGCGCGGGCATTGTCGGGCGACATGCCGAACACCTGCACCGACACCCCGCGCGCCCCGGCCGCGGCGGCGAAGGCGCGGGTCTGCTCGTCACTCATCTCCAGCAGGTTGAACTGGATCGAATCGGGCGCGCGCCGTTCCGGCGGCAGCGGCGGCGGAACCGACATCCAGGGCGAACGGTTGAGGATATCGGCCACGTAATCGTGGTTGCGCCGCCCGTCGCGCACCCGGCGCGGCACCTCGGCCAGCTGCGGGCGGATGATCGCCGCCGAGAGATTCGACAGCCGGGTATTGTAGAGCGGCAGCCTGTTCTGCCAGCGCGCGAAGGCGTCGTGCAGCACCGGGTGTTTCTTCCAGTTGTGCTCGTAGGCGCCCGACATGATCACCGCCCGCGCGATCAGGTCGGCGTCATCGGAAATCATGATCCCGCCCTCGCCGGCATTCACCAGCTTGTAGGACTGGAAGGAAAAACACCCCACCTTGCCGATGGTGCCGATGTTGCGCCCGTGCCAGGTGGTGCCCAGGCTGTGGGCGGCATCCTCGACCACCGGCACGCCGCGGGCCCGGGCCATCTCCATGATCGCGTCCATGTCCGAGGTGTGGCCGCGCATGTGGCTGATGATCACCGCCCGGATGTCGTTGGCCGGATCGAACAGCCGGGCCTCGAAATCGGCCAGGTCGATGCGGAAGTCGGCGCCCACCTCGGCCAGCACGGGGATGCACTCTGCATGCACCACCGAAGAGGGCACGGCGGCGAAGGTGAAGGCCGGGATCAGCACCTTCGAATCGCGCGGCAGGCCCAGTGCCTTGAGCGAGAGAAACAGCGCCGCCGAACAGGAACTGACCGCCAGCGCGAATCGCGAGCCCATCATCGCCGCGAATTCCTGCTCGAGCAGCGCCACGGGGCTGTTTTCGGGGGCGGTGTAGCGGAACAGGTCGCCGCTGGTCAGCAGACGCTCGATCTCGGCGCGGGCGGCCGGGGGGATCGGCTCGGCGTCATAGACATTGGGGGCAAGGGCCATGTTTCACCTTTTCCGAAACTTCTTTTCGGAAAAACTGTAGATGACTCGCCCGCAAAAGGCTACCGAAATCGCCCCGGCGCGCGAAACCGGCGAAAATCAGACGTTGAGCAGCAGGTGCTCGCGCTCCCACGGGCTGATGACCTGCAGGAACTGGTTGTTCTCGTTTTTCTTCACCGCCGCGTAGACCTTGCAGAACTCGGGGCCGAGAACCTCCTGCATGGCGGCGTCTGCCTCGAACAGCGCCAGCGCCTCGCCGAGGTTGCCGGGGATGCCCTCGCCCAGGGCGAAGGCGTTGCCGGTGAAGGCCTCGCGCGGCAGGCGCCCCTCGCGCAGGCCCAGCAGCCCGCAGGCCAGCGAGGCGGCGATGCCGAGATAGGGGTTCACGTCCATCCCCGGCAGGCGGTTTTCCACCCGGCGCGCGGCCGGGCCCGAGATCGGCACCCTCAGCCCCGTGGTGCGGTTGTCGCGGCCCCATTCCAGGTTGATGGGGGCGGCGAAATCGGGCACGTAGCGGCGGTAGCTGTTCACGTAGGGCGCGAGAATGGCGATCACCGAGGGCAGGTGGTTCTGCAGCCCGGCGATGAAATGGAGAAAGGCCTCCGTTTCGCGCCCCTGCGCATCGCTGAAGATGTTTTCCCCGGTCTGCGCGTTCACCACCGAGTGGTGGATGTGCATGGCGCTGCCCGGCTCGTCCTGGATCGGCTTGGCCATGAAGGTGGCGAAACAGTCGTGGCGCAGGGCGGCCTCGCGGATCAGCCGCTTGAAATAGAAGATCTCGTCGGCCAGGCGCACCGGGTCGCCATGGCGCAGGTTCATCTCGATCTGCCCGGCCCCGCCCTCCTGCAGGATGCCGTCGATCTCCAGCCCCTGGGCCTCGGCGAAATCGTAGATGTCGTCGATCACGGGGCCGTATTCGTCCACCGCCGAAACCGAGTAGGCCTGGCGCTGGGCCGCGCGCCGGCCGGTGCGGCCCACCGGGGGCACCACCGGCTGGTTCGGGTCGGTGTTGCGGGCCACCAGGAAGAACTCCATCTCCGGGGCCACGATCGGCCGCAGGCCCTGTTCCTCGTAGAGGGCCACCACCCGCTTGAGCACGTTGCGCGGCGCGATGGGCACCGGCTTGCCGTCGCGGTCGTTGACGTCGTGGATGATCTGCAGCGTGCGGTCGGCCGTCCAGGGGGCGGCGGAGGCGGTGGCGAAATCGGGAACAAGCACCATGTCGGGTTCGGTGTAGAGCTCGCCCTCGGGATAGGCCCAGTCGCCGGTGATGGTCTGCAGGAAGATCGAGTTGGGCAGGTAGAAATGCGACTGGCCGGAAAATTTCGCCGCCGGCATGGCCTTGCCGCGGGCAATGCCCGACAGGTCGGGGACGATGCATTCGATCTCGTCGGGCCGGTGCCCGTCGAGGTAGTCCAGCGCGGGGCGGGGCAGTTTTGCCAGTAGGTCGTCCATCTCGGTTCTCCTGCGCTCAGAATGCAGAAATCTTCCCGCCGGACAATGTCGCGCCGGGCCGGGTGGCGCAAGAGCGCCCGGCCGTCAGCGGATGTAGTTGGGCCGAAAGCGCAGCTTCCGGCGCCGCTCCTGCGGGAGGTGGCGGTTGAGCCGGCGGTAGATCATTCCGAAGACGCCGATGATCGCAAGGGTCAGCAGAATGAAATAGCCGGCGAGAATCGGGTAGGGGATGAAGGGGTTGAAGGTCTTGTCGGCGAAGTAGTTGGCGTAATAGAGCGCATCGCCCTTCTGCTGCCAGGCGGGGAAGCTCGAGAAATAGACCAGCGTGGTGGACTGGAACAGGAAGATCGCCTCGTTGGTGTAGGCCGGCCAGGCCAGGCGCAGCATGGTGGGCCAGACGATGCGCCGGAACTTCCGCCAGCCGGTGAGCCCGTAGGCATCGGCCGCCTCGATATCGCCCTGGGGCACCGCGCGCAGCGCGCCGTAGAAGATCTCTCCCGAATAGGCGGCGGTGTTGAGAAACAGCACGATCAGTGCCCCCAGCCAGGCCCGCGTCAGCCAGCGGGTCTCGGCGGTGATCTCGACGAAGCCGAGGTTGATCTCGATTCCCATCTTGGGCAGCAGCACGAAGGCTTCGTAGAAGAGGAAGAACTGGATGAACAGCGGCGAGCCGCGGAAGACGAAGATGAACCACTGCGCCGGCTTGCGCAAAAGCGCGCTGCGGGCGTTGCGCGCCAGCGCCACGGCGGTGGCCAGGAAGAAGCC
>WFPZ01000257.1 GCA_015487335.1 Paracoccaceae bacterium | reverse complement strand
TACCTGGGCGTGAAGATCTGGGATCTCACCAGCCATGGTTCTTCTCCTGAATTGGCGGGCATCCTCCAAGGGTGTATGCCCGGTGAAGCCGCGCGTATAGACGACTCTTCGGCCTTTGGAAAGGGGGTAAAGGGCGCCCGGGCGGGCCTTATTCCCACTCGCCGGCAAAGCCCCTGGGCACCATCAGGATGGAGCGGTCGACCTGCTCGATATCGCGGTGGCCGCAGAAGGCCATGGAAAGATCCAGCTCGCGGTGGATGATCTCCAAGGCCTTGCTCACCCCCTTCTCGCCCATCGCCCCCAGCCCGTAGATGTAGCTGCGCCCGATGTAGACCCCGCGCGCGCCCATCGCCCGGGCCTTGAGCACGTCCTGCCCCGAGCGGATGCCGCTGTCCATGTGGATCTCCACCTCGCCGCCCACCGCATCGACGATCGGCGGCAGGGCCCGGATGGAGGACAGAGCGCCGTCCAGCTGGCGCCCGCCGTGGTTGGAGACCACGATCGCATCGGCCCCCACCTTCACCGCCATCTTCGCATCCTCGACCTCCTGGATGCCCTTGAGGATGAGCGGCCCGTCCCACTGGGCACGGATTTCCTCAACCTTGCTCCAGTCGAGTTCCGGGTCGAACTGTTCGGCCGTCCAGCTCATCAGAGAGCTGGTATCGCCCACGCCCTTGACGTGGCCCACGATATTGCCGAACTGGCGGCGCCGGGTGCCCAGCATGCCCAGCCCCCAGCGCCACTTGGTGGCCAGATCGGCCATCACCGGCAGGGTCAGCCGGGGCGGGGCCGAGAGGCCGTTCTTGAGGTCCTTGTGGCGCTGGCCGAGCACCTGCAGATCAAGCGTGAGCACCAGTGCCGAACAGCCGGCATCCTTCGCGCGCCGGATGATGCGGCGCACGAAATCCTTGTCGCGCATCACGTAAAGCTGGAACCAGAAGGGCTTTCGGGTATGCGCCGCCACGTCCTCGATCGAGCAGATCGACATGGTGGAGAGCGTGAACGGCACGCCGAACTTCTCGGCCGCGCGGGCGGCCTTGATCTCGCCGTCGGCATGCTGCATGCCGGTCAGCCCCACGGGGGCCAGCGCCACCGGCATCTTCACCTCGTGGCCGACCATGGTGCTGGCGGTGGAACGGTCGGAAAGATCGACCGCAACGCGCTGGCGAAAATGGAGCCTTGCGAAATCGGAGACGTTCTCGCGGAAGGTCTGCTCGGTCCAGCTGCCCGATTCGCAGTAGTCGTAGAACATCTTCGGCACCCGCCGCCGGTAGATGCGCTTGAGGTCATCGATGCTTGTTATCACGGGCATGGTGCAGCTCCTGTGCAAGTTGGCGATCGGAACCCGGCCTCCCGATGACCTCTCGGCGAAAACCGCCGGCTGCGCAAGATGCAACGGAACCGCCCCGACAGGACGGCAGGTTCAGGCCCGGTGCGCCCCGTCGGAAAGGCTGCGCACGAAGGCCAGCACCTCGGCCGGGCTTTTGCCCTCGCCGATCAGCCCGACGATGGCCGAGCCGACCACCGCGCCATCGGCGACCCCGGCGATCGCCTGCGCCGCCTCGGGCGTCTTGATGCCGAAGCCCACCACAACCGGCAGTTCGGTGTGGGCCTTGATGCGCGCCACCTCGGGGCCGACATCGGCGGCCTGGGCATCGGCGGCACCGGTGATGCCGGTGATCGAGACGTAATAGACGAATCCGCTGGTATTGGTGAGCACCTTGGGCAGGCGCGCGTCATCGGTGGTGGGGGTGGCCAGGCGAATGAAATTGATCCCCGCCTTCTGGGCCGGGATGCACAGCTCGTCGTCCTCTTCAGGGGGCAGATCGACCACGATCAGCCCGTCGACCCCGGCCTGCCGGGCATCGGTGAGGAACCGCTCCACCCCGCGGTTGAAGATCGGGTTGTAGTAGCCCATCAGCACGATTGGCGTCTCGTCGTCGCCGGTGCGGAACTCGCGCACCATCTGCAGGGTCCTTTCCAGCGTCTGCCCGGCCTCCAGCGCGCGCTGGCCGGCCAGCTGGATGGTGGGGCCGTCGGCCATCGGATCGGTAAACGGGATGCCCAGCTCGATGATGTCCACGCCCGCCCCGGGCAGGCCTTTGACGATTTCCATCGAGGTTTCGTAATCGGGATCGCCCGCCATGACGTAGGCCACGAAGGCCTTCTTCCCTTCCGCTTTCAGCGCGGCGAACTTGCTGTCGATACGTGTCATGACGGCTCCTCTCTCCGGGATTGCGGTGATGCAGAAAGATCGCCGGAAAATCAATGGGTGTCGCGAACGGCCCTCCCGGCAGCCCCGCCCATGCCGTTTTTCTTCATCTTGCCGAAATACTCCGGGGGTGCGGGGGCAGAGCCCCCGCCCATCCCTGCGGCCCGCCCTTGCCAGCATCGGCGCAACCCCCTAGAAGCAGCCCCGACAAGGCGGAGGCAGGAATGGGTTTCAAGACCGGCATCGTGGGGCTGCCCAACGTGGGAAAATCCACGCTCTTCAATGCGCTTACCCGCACCGCCGCGGCGCAGGCGGCAAACTTTCCCTTCTGCACCATCGAGCCCAACGTGGGCGAGGTGGCGGTGCCCGATCCGCGGCTTGAAAAGCTGGCCGGAATCGCCGGCTCGAAGGAAATCATTCCCACCCGCATGACCTTCGTCGATATCGCCGGCCTGGTGAAAGGGGCATCGAAGGGCGAGGGGCTCGGCAACCAGTTTCTGGCCAACATTCGCGAATGCGATGCCATCGCCCATGTGCTGCGTTGCTTCGAGGACGGCGACGTGACCCATGTGGAGGGCCGGGTGAACCCTCTCGAGGATGCCGAAGTTATCGAGACCGAGCTGATGCTGGCCGACATGGAGAGCATCGAGAAGCGCCTGGCCGGGCTGGTGCGCAAGGTGCGCGGCGGCGACAAGGAGGCATTGCAGCAGGAGCGGCTGCTGAAGGCCGCGCTGGCAGCGCTGGAAGAGGGCCGGCCGGCGCGCACCGTCAAGGTGGATGAAGAAGACGCACGCGCCTGGAAGGCGCTGCAGCTGCTGACCGCCAAGCCGGTGCTCTATGTGTGCAACGTCTCCGAAGGCGACGCCGCCAGCGGCAACGAACATTCCCGCGCCGTGCAGGAGATGGCGGCGCGCGAAGGGGCGGGCACGGTGGTGATCTCGGCGAAGATCGAGGAAGAGCTCGCTCAGCTGGAGCCGGAGGAAGCGCGGATGTTCCTCCAGGAGATGGGGCTCGAGGAGCCCGGCCTCGACCGGCTGATCCGCGCCGGCTACGAGCTTCTGGGCCTGCAGACCTTCTTCACCGTCGGCCCCAAGGAGGCCCGCGCCTGGACGATCCGCAAGGGCACTCTGGCACCGCAGGCCGCCGGGGTGATCCATGGCGACTTCGAGCGCGGTTTCATCCGGGCCGAAACGATTTCCTACAAGGATTACGTGGCCTGCGGCGGCGAACAGGGCGCCAGAGAGGCCGGCAGGATGCGCATCGAGGGCAAGAGCTACGAGGTGCAGGACGGCGACGTGCTGCACTTCCTGTTCAACGCCTGATCCTGCCCCGGCCCTTCCGGCGGGTGAGTCGGGGCGCCTTGCGGCGCTCGAACCAATGCGCCGCGGCGGGGGGCAATGTCCACGCTCCGGCAACCCTGTGCGGGCCCTCCAGCGGGGGCGCTGCCGGAGGCCGGGAGAAAGGCGGTGACGACGCATGATTTCCCGGCGGGCGCTGCCGGGGAAGGGTCGTTGCCCGCAAATTATTGAAAAACAATGTATATTCTGCCGTGCTCATGGGCTTCCCCGCCCGGCCCGGCGGTTGGCGCCCTGTCGCATCCGGGGCTTGCCCGGGGCAGGGGCCGCCTTCTGCCGCCCTGATGCCAATCGGACGCCATTTTTTCTGCACAATTTCCTTTACCGCGCGCTTTCGCAGAGGGAAACTTCGGCCCGTGTAATGGTACCTCTGTTCGAGTCGGGGGAGTTCCTTGGAAAACATTTTCCTGTCCACCG
>WFPZ01000256.1 GCA_015487335.1 Paracoccaceae bacterium | reverse complement strand
TGTCCGGGTCGAGCGCATCGCGCGACTGGTCCACATAGGCCAGCTTTACCGTATCGCCGTATTCGATGGTGCCGGCATCGGGCGCCTCCTGCCCGGTGAGCATGCGAAACAGCGTCGTCTTGCCCGCGCCGTTGGGCCCGATCACGCCGACGATGCCGCCCGGCGGCAGCGAAAAGGAGAGATCCTCGATCAGCAGCTTGTCGCCCATGGCCTTCTTCAGCCCCGTCACCTCTATCACCTTGCTGCCCAGGCGCGGGCCGTTGGGGATGATGATCTGGGCGCGGGAAAGCTTCTCGCGCTCCGACTGGCTGGCCAGTTCGTTGTAGCGGTCGATACGGGCCTTCTGCTTGGACTGGCGCGCCTTGGCGCCCTGGCGGATCCATTCCAGTTCGCGTTGCAGGGTCTTCTGACGCGCCTTGTCCTCGCGCGCCTCCTGCTCGAGCCGCTTCGCCTTCTGCTCCAGCCAGCTTGAATAGTTGCCCTCGTAGGGGATGCCGCGGCCGCGGTCGAGCTCCAAGATCCAGCCGGTGATCTCGTCGAGGAAGTAGCGGTCGTGGGTGACGATCAGACAGGTGCCCTTGTAGGCGATCAGGTGCTGCTGCAGCCAGGCGATGGTTTCCGCATCCAGGTGGTTGGTGGGCTCGTCCAGCAGCAGCATGTCGGGCTCTTCCAGCAGCAGCCTGCACAGCGCCACGCGGCGCTTTTCCCCGCCTGACAGCTGGTCGGGCATGGCATCATCGGGCGGGCAGCGCAGGGCTTCCATGGCCACGTCGATCTGCGCGTCCAGGTCCCACAGGTTCTGGCTGTCGATCTCGTCCTGCAGGCGGGCCATTTCCTCGGCGGTTTCCTCCGAGTAGTTCATGGCCAGCTCGTTGTAGCGGTCGAGGATCGCTTTCTTGGCCCTGACCCCTTCCATGACGTTGCCGCGCACGTCGAGCGCGGGGTCGAGCTCGGGCTCCTGGGGGAGGTATCCCACGCGCACGCCCTCGGCGGCCCAGGCCTCGCCGGTGTAGTCCTTGTCGATTCCGGCCATGATGCGCAACAGCGTCGACTTGCCCGCGCCGTTGACGCCGACGACCCCGATCTTGACCCCGGGCAGGAAGGAAAGACGGATGTTTTCAAAGCACTTCTTGCCGCCGGGGTAGGTCTTGGACACGCCGTCCATGTGATAGACGTACTGATAGGATGCCATGGGTATTTCCTCTCGCGCCGGATTCCGTCAGGGTCTATCCAAGCCTGCGTCAAAGGGCAACAATACATCTGCCGGCGGGCACGAAGGCTGGCCGGCCCTGGGGCGAGCGTCGCGCATCACCGGCCGCGGCCCGAAGGGCTGGACAAGGGCGCCCGCCCGGGCAAAACCTTGGCAATGCTTTCTCTTTCCGAAAAGGCCGGCAGGGGTCAGGCGGTGGGTTTGCTGGGCGGGTCGTTCGATCCGGCCCACGAGGGGCATGTGCAGATCACCCGCGAGGCGCTCAGGCGTTTCGGGCTGGACCGGGTCTGGTGGCTGGTCAGCCCCGGCAACCCCCTCAAGCCCGAAGGCCCCGCGCCGCTGGAACGGCGGGCGGAGGTGGCGCGGCGGCTGATGGCGCACCCCCGGGTAGAGATCAGCGATTTCGAGGCCCGCGCCGGCACCCGCTACACCGCCGAGACTCTCGCCGCCCTGATGCGCCGCCGCCCGGATCTGCGCTTCGTCTGGCTGATGGGGGCGGACAACCTGGCCACCTTCCACCGCTGGCAGAACTGGCAATGGATCATGGAGAACGTGCCGATCGGGGTGATCGCCCGCCCCGAGGCGCGCATCCCGGCGCTGAATTCGGTGGCGGCGCGTCGCTACGGGCGCTTCAGGCTTCCGGGGCGGGCTTCGGCGATGCTGCCCGGGATGGCGCCGCCTGCCTGGTGCTTCATCAACGTGCCGATGGTGGAACAGTCTTCCAGCGCCATCCGCCGGCGCGGCGAATGGCCGAGGTGATCCTGCCGGAAGTGCGCCCGGGGCGAGATCTTTCCGGCAACCGGCCGCGCTCCTGCCGCATTGCCGCCCAGAGGTGGCCTGGTGCGAGGGTCAGGCCGTCATGTGCCTTGCCCTGGCGCCGCGCTCGATGGCGGCGGCGTGCAGGCGGTCGATGTTCAGCTCGTAGCGGATTTCCTCGAGCAGGCGCAGCTCTTCCTCGCCCAGCCGGCCGTCGGCGGCGGCCACGTCGCAGGCCAGCGCATAGGCGGTTTCGTAGAGCTTCTCCGGCAGGTTGTTGCGGATCAGGCCGAACAGGGCGTCGAGCCCCTCCTCGACGGCGAACAGGTCGAAGACGGTTTGCGAGACGGTCCGCAGGCGGTCGGCATCGTAGCTGGCGAACACCGGGAGGTGGTTGACGATGGCCTCGATGGTGACGAGTTCCGAGGTGCGGATGTTCTCGTCAGAGGCCGAGACGGCGATCATCACCGCGATCAGGCAGTCTTCCGGGGTCATCGGGTGGGGGATATCTGTCACGGGTTCGCCCTCGGCTGGTTCATGTTGCGGTGCAGAATATTGACGCCCGCGGCCTCGGGCAATAGGAAGCAGGGCCTGCCGGGGAAGATACCCCGCCTCAGACGGGAAAGAAAGCGATGTCCGATCTGCGCGAAGCCGCGATGCGTTCGAAAGCCTGGCCCTTCGTCGAGGCGCGGCGGCTGCTCAAACGCTACGAGAAGACCCCGCCCGAAAAGGGACATGTGCTGTTCCAGACCGGCTACGGCCCCAGCGGGTTGCCGCATATCGGCACCTTCGGCGAGGTGGCCCGCACCACCATGGTGCGCCGCGCCTTCGAGGTGCTCTCGGACATCCCCACCCGCCTGATCTGCTTTTCCGACGACATGGACGGGTTGCGCAAGGTGCCCGGCAACGTGCCCGACCAGGAGGGGCTGGCGCAGGATCTGAACCTGCCGCTGACCCGGGTGCGCGACCCGTTCGGCTGCCACGAGAGTTTCGGTGCCCACAACAATGCCCGGCTCAAGGCCTTTCTGGACGGGTTCGGCTTCGATTACGAATTCGCCTCGTCCACCGAGTATTACACCTCGGGGCGTTTTGACGAGATGCTGCTGCGGGTGCTGGAGCGCTTCGACAGGATTATGGAGATCATGCTGCCCACCCTGGGCGAAGAGCGCCGCGCCACCTACTCGCCCTTCCTGCCGGTCAGCCCGAAGAGCGGCCATGTGCTGCAGGTGCCCACGCTCGAGCGCAATCTGGCGAAGGGGACGATCGTGTATGAAGAGCCCGACGGCGAGCGGGTGGAGGTGCCGGTGACCGGCGGCCATGTGAAGCTGCAGTGGAAGCCCGACTGGGGGATGCGCTGGGCGGCGCTGGGGGTGGATTACGAGATGTTCGGCAAGGATCTGATCCCCTCGGCCGAGCTGTCGGGGCGGATCTGCAGGGCCCTGGGAGAGCGGGCGCCGGAGCTGTTCAATTACGAGCTGTTCCTCGACGAGAACGGGCAGAAGATTTCCAAGTCGAAGGGCAACGGGCTGTCGATGGAGGAATGGCTGCGCTACGCCGCCCCCGAGAGCCTGCAGTATTTCATGTATCTCAAGCCCAAGACGGCCAAGCGGCTGCATTTCGACGTGATCCCCAAGGCGGTGGACGAGTATCACCAGCAACTGCGCGCCTTCCCGGGGCAGGATCTCGACAAGCGGCTGGCCAATCCGGTGTTCCACATCCATGGCGGCAACCCGCCGGAAAGCCGCATGGTGGTGTCCTTCGCGATGCTGCTGAACCTGGCCGCCGTTTCGGCTGCCGAAGACAAGGCGCGGCTGTGGGGGTTCATCCGGCGCTACGCGCCGGAGGCAAGCCCCGAGGCCAACCCCGATCTGGACGCCGCGGCCGGATTCGCGGTGCGCTACTACAATGACATCATCAAGCCCACCCGGGTATTCCGCCAGCCCGATGCGCGCGAGCGCGCGGCGATGGAGGATTTGCGCAACAGGCTGGTTGCCTGGGAAGGCGGGCCTGATGCGGAAGAGCTGCAGAGCATGGTCTTCGCGGTCGGCAAGGCGCACGGGTTCGAGCCTCTGCGCGACTGGTTCAAGGCCCTCTACGAGGTGCTTCTGGGGGCCAGCCAGGGGCCGCGTTTCGGGGGCTTCATCGCCCTTTACGGGGTGGGGGAAACCGTCGCCCTGATCGACAGGGCGCTGGCCGGCGAACTGGCGGGGCAGGCTCCGCTCAGCTGAAGGCGATCACCGCCAGCCCCACGATGACCAGCGCGGTGACGTGGCTGCCGATGCCGAGCCATTTCATCCGCTGCGGATCGGGCGGGCGGCCGGCGCGGGACGCCCGGATCACGGTGAGATTCGCGGCGACGGAAATGGCGGTGAGCACCAGCACGAAGGCGAATTTCAGCTGGAACCACGGATCGGAGAAGACCTCCCATCCGGGACCGTAGGAGATCATCCCGAAGCCGGTCAGCCACAGCAGGACCAGCGAGACGGTCTGAACCTTGCCCAGGGCCAGCCGGTAGGCCCCGATTCGGGGCATCGCCTCTGGCGGCAGGGAGGAAAGGCGCCGGCCCGCGATCAGATTGGCCGCCCCCGCACCGATGGCCAGGGAGAAGCTTGCGAAATGGATGAATTTCAGCAGTTCCAGCATCTGAATACCTCACGCATGGATGCGGCAGTGTGCGGCGAGGTGCAGGGGCGGTCAAGCGCCGGGGCTGCGTACGCATGCTTCAGAAAGGGTTAATGGCCGGGCGCTACCCCTTCTGGCCGACGGGCGAGGCCCGCATTTTCCGGAAACGGACAGGATTTCGAGCGAACGCTTTGCGCTGGGCGGGCGTGCGGTCGGCATTTGGAAAGGGGTTCGGATGAACAAGGCGATTACCGATGGGCTGGTGCTGATGCCGCCCGCATTTGCAAACGGTCTGGACGTGTGGTCGAGCGGCGACGGCACACCGGGCTCGCCCACCTATGCGGGGGCGGCCAATGCGGCGCTGGTGTCGGCCGATCAGGATTTCGGCGGCTGTCTGGAGCTGCTCAAGACCGACGCGGTGCAGAAGCTGCGCTGGATGGGGCAGACCCCGATCCAGCCGGGGCTTTATCTGCGCATTCGCGCCCGGGTGAAGGCGATCAGCGGCAACCTGCCCACGGTGCGAATCGCCGGCTGGCCGGGAGATGGCAGCGGGGCCAATGTGCCGGGGCTGGTCACGACCGGGCCGGAGGTGACGCTGAGCGCCTACGGCGAGGTGGTGGAGGTGAGCGCCATCGTCGGGCCGGGGCTGCGCGGCGGGGTCGACATGGTGTGGGGCAACGGCACGGTCTATGGCCATTTCGGGCTGGATCTGACCGGCCCCGACGGCGGCGTGGTGCGCATCGACGACATCGTGATCGAGGACATCACCAGTGCCTTCCTGCGCACCATGATGGACTGGGTGGACGTGCGCGACTATGGCGCCATCGGTGACGGGGTGGCTGATGACCGGGCGGCCTTCCTGGCGGCCGATGCCGCCGCGGCGGGGCGCGAGGTGGTGGTGCCTTCCGGGGTCTATTTTCTGGGCGATCACGTGACCATGAAGAACCCGGTGCGCTTCGAGGGCACCGTCAGCATGCCGGCGGACCGGCGGCTGATCCTGATGGGCAATTTCTCCCTGACTCCCTACATCGAGGCTTTCGGGGACGAGACCGAAGGCTTCCGCCGGGCGTTTCAGGCGCTGCTCAACTTCTCGGATCATGAATCGCTCGACATGGACGGCTGGCGCATCAACGTCAGCGCGCCGATCGACATGCAGGCGGCGGAGGGGATCAAGACCACCTTCGAGGTGCGCCGGGTGATCCGCAACGGCCAGTTCAACGCCGTGCCCAGCCCCGACTGGGAGCCCTCGGTGGTGACCTCGCAGGCGGATTATTCGCCCGCCAACCCCAAGACGCTGAGCAATGTCGCCAACGTGGCCAATATCGAGGTGGGTTCGCTGGTGACCGGCCCCGGGGTGGGGCGCGAGGTCTATGTCAAGGCACGCAACGTGGGCGCGGGGACGCTGACGCTGAGCCAGCCGCTTTACGGCGCGGCGGCCAGCCAGAGCTATACCTTCACCCGGTTCCGCTACATTCTCGATTTCTCGGGCTTCGACAAGCTGAGCAAGTTCACCATCACCGATGTGGAGTTCCAGTGCGCGGGCAATGCCTCGGGCATCCTGCTGGCCCCCAGCGGGCAGACCTTCCACCTCAAGGACAGCTTCATGACCAAGCCGCGCGACCGCGGCATCACCAGCCACGGGCGCGGCTGTCAGGACCTGCAGATCGACCGGTGTCATTTCGTCTCGTCCGAACAGCCGGTGGCGGCCACGGCGCGCAAGTCGATCGCCTTCAACGTCAATGCCAATGACGCCAAGATCCGCGACAACCGCTTCGAGCGCTTCCGCCACACGGGCATCCTGTTCGGCAACGGCCATCTGATCGTCGGCAACCACTGGTTCCAGGGCGACGATGAGGTGGACGGTCCGCGGCTGGGGGGGATGATCTTCACCTATCCCAATGTCAATTCGGTGATCACCGGCAACTACATCGACAACTGCTTCATCGAATGGACCAACGAGCATGACGCCTCGCCCGATTTCGGGGTGGAGTTCTCGTTCGGCGGGCTGACGGTCACCGGCAACATCTTCGTGGCCTCCGACGTGGCCAGCTGGTTCAACTGGATCGTCATCAAGCCTTATGGCGCGGGCCATTTCATCCAGGGGTTGAGCGTCCAGGGCAACAGCTTCAAGTCGATCAACGGCAGCATCGAGCGGGTGGATGCGGTTGACGACACCATCGCCGGGCTCGATCTGGGGCGCTCGCGCAACGTGGTCTTCGAGGGCAACACCTTCAATGGTGTGCGGCAGGCGACGATCAACCCGGTGACGCTGGAATTCGTGCAGAATACCGAGGCCACGACTTGGACGCTGGATCCCAGCGGCTATCTGCCCTTCGGAGGCTGGTCGCGCAATGTCACTTCGGTGGTGGCGGAGGGAGCGCTGACCAACGCGGCGGGGGCGGCGGTTCATGGCGCGCCGCACGTGACCACCAATTACGGTCCCGCTTCCAACCTCGTTCAGCTGAAGTGGCGGGAGGCCTGCAAGGGCCGGGTGGTGATGACGACGCGGATGGACAACCCGTTCTGAGGCGGGGCTTCATGAGCGCATTGCTGGGCCGGGGCTTCCCCGGCCCTTTTCATGCCAGGTCCTCGGGGCCGAGTTCCCAGGCCTTGCCGAAGCCGCCGTTGAGGGCCGCCCCCGTGGGGTGGAACAGCACGAAGCCGAAATCGGCGAAATCCACGTAGAGCTTCGCCTTGGGGTGAGTTTTCAGCCAGTGCTCGCGGAGTGCGCCGTGGTGCCGCCGGGGGGCGAACTCGGCCCGGGCAGAAAGCGACAGGCGGGGGAAGGCCAGCGCATCGCCCTTTGCAGGGGGCTCGCCCAGCAGGAGCGCGCAGGCGCCGGAGCGGCGCAGGGCGAGGGTGTGCAGCGCGAGGGTGGAGAGCAGGCTCATCGGGGTGCCGTCGGGGGACAGGCCCAGAGCGATGCGCGAGATGAAGGGGGCGCCGCTCTGGGGGTGGGTGAAGGCCAGCGCGCCATGGCGGGCGTCAGCCATAAGGCGGCGCGCCAGGATGCGGGCCTCGTCGTCGGTGGGGCGGATCGGGCTCTTTTCCATGCGCGCAGAATAAGCGCCCGGGCGGGCGGGGCCAATTGGAGATTGCATGGTGGCGGGGATGGCGTGTTAGGCTGGGCGCAGGAGGACTCGCAAGATGCCGGAAATTTCCCAGGACAAGACCCTGCAGACGATCATAACCACCTACGAAGTGACGCCGGGAACCTGCCACGATTTGCTGGACGAACTGGCCCGTGCCTACGAGGAGTTCGTCATCCACCAGCCCGGGTTCATCGGTGCGGCGGTGCATGTGAATGATGCCCATACCCGGATCGCCAGCTATTCGCAGTGGCAGCGGCGCGAAGACTTTCAGGCGGTGCTCCGTAGCGCGGAGATGCGGGAGCGCAACCGGCGGTTTTCGGAACTGTCGAAGAATTTCGAGCCGGTGATGTATGACGTGGTGCGCAGCTTCGGCTGAGGGCGCGGTTTGACCCACCTCAAGGCAGGGCCGGGGAAGAAGGAACAGTATTCCCCCGGATGTGAGTGAGAGGAGACGTTCGGATGTACAAGACCATACTGGTGCCGGTGGAATTCGACCACAACCCGACCACCGCGCGGGCGCTGGAGATCGGGCGGCACCTGCTGGACGAGGGCGGGCGGCTGATTGCCCTGCACGTGGTGCAGCCGGTGCCCACCTATGTCAGCCAGTTCATCCCCGAGATGCAGCTGATCGAGGTGCGCAACCAGGTGGAAGAGGCCTTCCGCGAGGAACTGGGAGATGCCGAGGGCGTGGAGATGGCACTGATCGACGGCACCCCGGGGGCGGCGATCGTCGATTACGCCCGGCGGCAGAAGGTGGACTGTATCGTGATCGCCTCGCACAGGCCGGGGCTGAGCGACATCCTGCTGGGATCGACCGCCTCGCGGGTGGTGCGCCATGCCGAATGTTCGGTGCATGTGGTGAGATAGGCGCCCCGGCGCGGCAGAGGAAAAACGGCCCGGTCCGGTGGATCGAGCGAAACAAGCAGGAGAGAGGGATGTATGAGCATATATTGATCACGGTGGCACCGGATCACGCGCCCGGCAGCGGGGCGGCGGTGGAGATCGCCGAATGCCTGCGGAAAGAGGGCGGGCGGATCACCGCTCTGACGGTCATCGAGGACATACCGCCCTACGTGGCGCAATACCTGCCGGCCGGGCAGATCGAGAAGAACCGGGCCGAGGCCGAGGTGTCCCTCAAGGCCGAACTGGGCGGCGTGAAGGGGCTGAAGGCGGTGGCGGTGATCGGCCAGGCGGCGGCCTCGATCCTCGACTATGCCGAAGTGCACGGGGTGGACTGCATCATCATCGCCTCGCACCGGCCCGGGCTGAGCGATTACTTCCTGGGCTCCACCGCCTCGCGGGTGGTGCGCCACGCCCTGTGTTCGGTACATGTGGTGCGTTAGGGGCAGGGCCCGTTGATCCCTCCATCCCTCCGGGGCATGCCGCGGTGAATGTCTGCCCTTTTGCCCGGCGGTGTGCAACGGCTTGGGCAAGCGCCCGTCCGAGCGGTCAGCTGCTAGAGCATGTCGCGCTTGACCGCATTCACTTCGCCCGGGTCGTTTGCGACCCGGGCATGCGCCCGGCCGCCCCCTTGGCGGGCGCATTCGCACCCACCCGGGGCGGTCGCCTGCCCTTCGGTTGCGCAAATAAGCGAACCCGAACAAGATCGACATGCGTTAGCAGGACAGGTGTTTCTCGGTCTCAGGTGACGCGTGAAGATCTGCACCGGGGCCGGGAGATGTTCTGCTGACGCAGGCTTGAGCAGATCCGCGCAGGATCGTGGTTGTGCCGGGGAACGAGACATCCCATATCGGCATAAATGCAGCCAGACAGGAGAGTTCAAGCCAATGAAATGCCCGATAGATGACACCGAGCTGGTGATGGCCGAACGCCATGGGGTGGAGATCGATTATTGCCCCAAATGCCGCGGCGTCTGGCTGGACAGGGGAGAGCTGGACAAGATCATTGACAAGGCCGCCGTGCCTCCGGTGGAGATGCCTGCGCCGCCCGCCGCACCGGAGCCCGCGGCACCGGTGCGCGAATACCGCGAGCCCTACCGCGAGGAGCGCGACAGGGAGCGTTACGACAAGCGCCGGGACGATCGCTACCGCGACGACGACTACTATCGTGGCGGGCGTCATGGCCATGGGCACCGCAAACGCAAGCGGCACAAGAGCTTTTTGTCGGAGATCTTCGATTTCGACTGAGCTGCGAGGCCGGGAAATGCAGAGCCACCTTCGACACGTCCTCAAGAAAATGCCGCTACCGCAAGGTAAAGGTAAATGAGGTCAGGCCCTGATCCGGTCGGGTAATTTTCAACCCCCAAAGATTGCAGAACGCAGGGCGCGCCTTTTCTCGGCGCGCCCGTCCTGTTGCCTTGCTGGCCAAGGATATGGCTCAGGAAATGATCTTGTGCGGCGGGCCGGCGTTGGCCTTGGGGTGGAGAACCACCTTGGCCCCCAGAGGTACCTTGTCATAAAGTTCGATGACCTGGTCGTTGACCAGCCGCGCGCAGCCGTTGGAAACCGCCACCCCGATGGTTTTCGGGTTGTTCGTGCCGTGAATGCGCAGGTAAGTGTCGCGGCCGGAGGGGGTATAGAGATAAAGTGCCCGCGCCCCGAGCGGGTTGCTGATGCCGCCGGGCTGGCCGTTCTCGAATTTGCCTCCGGGGAGGAATTCCTTGTAGGCCTCGGGGTTGCGCTCCATCATGTCGGGGGTGGGCATCCATCTGGGCCATTCCTGCTTGGCGCCCACGTAGAAGGTGCCCGGATGGTAGAGGTTGCCGCGGCCGATGCCGACGGTGTATCGGATCGCCCGGTTGTCGGGCATGGTCCAGTACAGTGCAAATTGGTTGGGATCCACATGCACCTCGCCTGCGGGGAAACCGTCCTTCAGCCTCACCTCGCGCGGCATCTGCTCTTCGGGCAGGATGTAGGGCTCCCCCAGCCCGTGCGCGAGCGCCGGTGTGCCCAGCCCCACAGAGCCGGCAGCCAGCCCGGTTGCCATGAATTTGCGTCTGTCCATCATTCGGTCACCCTTTTTCCTTCTCGAAATTACTCATCAACCCGCACCTGCGGCAAAGCCCGCAGCCTTCCCCGGGCAGCATGCATGCTACCCTGCGCCATGCGGGCGAGAGGATAACGAATTCGTTAACAGGTGGCGAATTTCGGGCAGTGTTGCAGGGCTGCGCGCCCATCAGCCGTCGGAATACATGCCGTCGTAGATCGGGCCGAGGGTTTCGTGATCGAACAGCGAAGACACGGATGTGCCGTTCCAGATGTTCAGGATCGCCTGGGCGAACATCGGCGCGGTGGGCACGATGCGGATGTTCTTCGCGGCCTTGGTGGCGGCGGTGGGTTCGATGGAATCGGTGATCACGAGGCTTTTCATCACCGAATTCTCGATCCGTCCCACCGCGAGGTGCACTCCTACATCACCCATGGGGTGCTGTCCGGCCCCGCGGTGG
>WFPZ01000255.1 GCA_015487335.1 Paracoccaceae bacterium | reverse complement strand
CGATCTCCAGCAGGTACTTGGCATTGAAGCCGATTTCCAGCGGCTCGTCGCCATAGGCCACGGCCAGTTCTTCCTCGGCGGCGCCGCTGTCAGGGGCGTTGACGGAAAGCACCAGGCGGTCCTCGTCGAGTGAAAGCTTCACCGCCCTCGAGCGTTCCGAGGAAACGGTGGCGACCCGGTCCACGGCCTGGGCGAATTCCGAGGCGTCCACCTCCAGCCGGCGGGTGTTGCCGGTGGGGATGACGCGCGAATAATCGGGGAAGGTGCCGTCGATCACCTTGGAGGTCAGCGTGATGTCGGGGGTGGCGAAACGCACCTTGGTTTCCGATACCGACACCGCGATGACCGCCTCGTCATCATCCAGCAGCTTGCGCAGTTCCCCCACCGTCTTGCGCGGCACGATGACGCCGGGCATGCCCTCGGCGCCCTCGGGCAGCGGGGCGTCGATGCGGGCCAGGCGGTGGCCGTCGGTGGCCACGCAGCGCAGTACCGCGGTGCCGTCATCGGCGGCCGCCACGTGCATGTAGACGCCATTGAGGTAATAGCGCGTCTCTTCGGTAGAGATGGCGAACTTCGACTTGTCGAACAGCCGCCGCAGCACCGGCGCGGCGACCGAGAAGTTGCTCTCGTATTCCGCGGAGGCCATCACCGGGAAGTCCTCTTTCGGCAGGGTGGCCAGCGAGAACTTCGAGCGCCCGGCCTCCACCGTCAGCCGCCCGGTGGTCGGGTCGTCGGTCAGGGTTACCAGCGCGCCGTCGGGCAG
The DNA here is from genome assembly GCA_015487335.1 of Paracoccaceae bacterium. GTDB lineage: Bacteria > Pseudomonadota > Alphaproteobacteria > Rhodobacterales > Rhodobacteraceae > S012-89. The sequence continues at coordinate 9,337 of WFPZ01000255.1, read as the reverse complement.
CTTGCGGACGATTTCGTGAAGGGTGACGGCGGGCACGGTGGTGGCGCCGGGGCGTTCCACCTGAGCAGGGGCCCTGTCAACCACCTCGATGTCGAGATCGGTGGCGCGGAAGAAGGCCTCGTCGCCCTCGGCCTCGATCAGCACGTTGGCGAGGATCGGGATGGTATTGCGCCGCTCCACAACCGATTGCGCCTGAGCAATGGCCTTCAGAAGCGCGCCGCGTTCAATGCTGATCTTCATGTCCCACTCCTGCATGTGCCGGGGCGGCGAATGTAGCCCATTCGCCGCCCGGCTCAATAGTTTTCTGGACTGTCCGACGAACGCCGCAGGGCGTCAAGAGGCGCAAGCTCACGCTTCCAGCGAGCGGCGCAGCATCTCGATGTCTTCGGCGATCTGGCTGTCCTGGGCCTTCAGCTCTTCGATGCGGCGCACCCCGTGCATGACGGTGGTGTGATCGCGCCCGCCGAAGCGGCGCCCGATCTCGGGCAGCGAGCGGGTGGTGAGCTGCTTGGCCAGGTACATGGCGATCTGCCTCGGTCGGGCCAGGGTGCGCACCCGCCGCGGCCCGATCAGATCGGACAGGCGGATGTTGTAGTGCTCCGACACCCGGCGCTGGATTTCCTCGACAGTGACCTTGCGGTCGGAGGCGCGGAGGATATCGGCCAGGCAGTCCTGCACCAGCTCCATCGTGATCTCGCGCCCCACCAGCGAGCCGAAGGCGAACAGCCGCATCAGCGCCCCTTCCAGCACCCGCACGTTGGTGGAGATGCGATGGGCGAGGAACTCCAGCACGCCGTCGGCGATCACCAGACCGGGGTACTGGCTGCGGTACTGTTCCACCTTCTGCTGAAGGATGCCGAGGCGGAGCTCGTAATCGGTGGGGTGCAGATCGACCACGAGGCCGCTCTGGAGGCGCGACTTGATGCGCTCCTCGAGGTCCTTGATCTCTACGGGAGCGCGGTCTGCGGAAATGATGATCTGCTTGTTCTGATCCACCAGCGCGTTGAAGGTGTGGAAGAATTCCTCCTGCGTGCCGTCCTTGCCGGCGATGAACTGGACATCATCCACCATCAGCACGTCGACCGAGCGGAACAGCTGCTTGAAATCCATCATCTGCCGGTCGCGCAGGGCCTGCACGAAACGGTACATGAACTGCTCGGCCGAAAGATAGACCACGCGCAGCTCCGGGCTCTTCTTCTGCAGCTCCCAGGCGATGGCGTGCATCAGGTGGGTCTTGCCCAGCCCCACGCCGCCATAGAGGAACAGCGGGTTGAAGGTGACGGGCCCGCCTTCGGCCACCCGGCGGGCGGCCGCGTGGGCCAGCTCGTTGGGCTTGCCGACGACGAAGCTGTCGAAGGTGAAGCGCGGGTCGAGCGAGGCGCCGGGCAGGTCGTCCTCTGTGCTGCCGTTGCCGGGCTGGGTGGCCGAGGGCACGTTTTCCTCTTTGCCGCCCTTTTCCGTGCTTCCGGCGCTGCGATGCGCCCGTGCGGTGGCCGAGCGGAACTTCGGCACCGTGAACTCGACACGGCTTACTTCGGCGCCGGCTTCGGCAAGGATCCTGAGGATCTGGTCTCCGAAATTGCGCGCCACCCATGTGCCCATGAAGCTGGTGGGCACGTGGAAGGTGGCAACGCCGTTCTTCAGGCCGGAAAATTCGAGAGGTTCTATCCAGTTTCTGTAGTTGTTCTGCCCCAGGGTCCTGAGTAATTCATCCTGCACGCGTCCCCATGTATCTTCCGTCATTCTTGTTCGACCCGCTTGCCAATTTTCCTGTCAAGACTGGCGCCAAGCCAGCCCCCGGAACTTCCAGCCGTTCAGACAGCTCCGGTGCCCATGCGGATCCAGATCGCCCTCGAACCCTTCCGCCACGCTCAGGCACTCGGCCTTTTCTCCCCTTGAGGCGAGATGTTCGGCCATTGCCCTGGCGGCCGCCAGAGACCGTTTTCCGGAGCGGCATATGAACAGAAGCCTGCCGGGTCGCTCATCCCCCAGCTCTTCCATCACCGCTTCCGCGAAGCGCGGGTTGATGGACATCTCCGGATACACGGCCCATTCGACGCAGATCAGCGTCTGGCCGATTTCCGAGAGGTCAGGAACACCGACATAACCCCATTCTGCCCGTGTCCTGACATCGACAAGTCTGGCGCCAGTGTCCGTCTCCAGGATCTTCCACGCTTCTGTCGGCGATACCTCGCCAACGCGCGGACCAGCGTCCGAACTCATCCAATGTCCCCCCAGGACGATGTGAATCGCAAGGGCAGGCTAGCAACGTGGCAGAGCCTGCCGCAACCGAACTTCGCGCTTGACTCGCAACTTTGTCAGAGCCGAATCCCGTAACCCGTTGAAACCCGTTTTCGGCGTTGAGATTCGGTCACAGGCGGAATCAAAAAGCGCGCCCGAAGGCGCGCTGCTTGCAGATGTGAAGAGGCCGGACCTTCTCAGCCGAGGGCCTTCACCCGGGCCGACAGGCGCGACATCTTCCGCGCTGCGGTGTTCTTGTGCAAGACGCCCTTGGTGACGCCACGCATCAGTTCGGGCTGGGCCCGGCGCAGGGCTTCCGCGGCGGCGTCCTTGTCGCCCGAGGCGATGGCCTCTTCCACCTTGCGCAGGAAGGTGCGGATGCGCGAACGGCGCGCCTTGTTGATGGCATAGCGGCGCTCGTTCTGGCGGGCGCGTTTCTTTGCTTGAGGCGAGTTGGCCATGTCTTTCGGTTCCACTTTTCGGGTGGTGCAATTCTGAAGTCGCGCTTCTAGGCCCGACTCGCGGGCAAGTCAACCGGGCGGGCGCAAGTTTTCCGAGGAAAATCCCGGTGCGCCAACGGCCGAAAATCCGGGCGCCTACCTGTCGCGGAACTGCGGCTCGCGCTTCTCCAGGAAGGCGCGCATCCCTTCCTTCTGGTCTTCGGTGGCAAAGAGCGAGTGGAACAGGCGCCGCTCGAACAGCAGGCCCTCCGAGAGGGTGGTCTCGTAGCTGCGGTTCACCGCTTCCTTGACGAAATAGGTGGTCAGGCGGGACTTCTCGGCGATCTTCTGGGCAGCGCCCATGGCCTCTTCCAGAAGGCGCTTGGCCGGCACAACGCGGCTGACGAGGCCGGAACGCTCGGCCTCGGCGGCATCCATGAAGCGGCCGGTGAGGTTCATGTCCATGGCCTTGGACTTGCCGACGAACCGGGCCAGCCTCTGCGAGCCGCCCATGCCCGGCATGACCCCGAGATTGATTTCGGGCTGGCCGAATTTCGCGTTGTCGGCGGCGATGATGAAATCGCACATCATGGCCAGTTCGCACCCGCCGCCCAGCGCATAGCCGGAAACCGCGGCGATGATCGGGGTGCGAATCGAGGCGATCGTGTCGGAAGCCTCGGCAAACAGGTTGGAGAAGGCGACATCGACGAAGGACTGTTCCGACATCTCCTTGATGTCCGCCCCCGCGGCAAAGGCCTTTTCGTTGCCGGTGATCACTATGGCGCGCACCTTGTCGTTGGCGTCGGCCTCCTTCAGCGCGCTTCCCAGTTCTTCCAGAAGCTCCGAGTTGAGCGCGTTCAGCGCATCGGGGCGGTTGAGGCGGATAAGGGCGACGTCATCCTCGATTTCAACGATGATGTTCTTGTAGGCCATGATGAAGCGCCTCGGGCTGTTTCGGTCGGGGGGGAGTCCTAGCAGCCCTGCCGCGCGGATCAAGTCATCTTTGGCAGCGGGGGCACCAGAAGGTGGAGCGTCCGGCCTGGACGGAGCGGCGAATCGTGCCGTCGCAGCCGGGGGTCAGGCAGGGCTCTCCCTCGCGGCCGTAAACCCGGAAGGCGTGCTGGAAGTAGCCCAGCTCGCCGCTTGCCTGGCGGTGGTCGCGCAGCGAAGAGCCCCCCGCGGCGATGGCTTCGTTCAGCACCTCGCGGATCACCGGCACCAGCCCGGCCAGGCGCGCCGGCGCTGTCCGCGCCCCCTGGCGGTGCGGCGACAGCCCGGCCCGGTGCAGGGCTTCGCAGACATAGATGTTGCCCAGCCCCGCCACCACCCTCTGATCGAGCAGCGCTGTCTTGAGGGGCGAGCGCCGGGCGCGCAGCGCGGAGGCAAGATGGGTTTCGCTGAACGTGTTGCCCAGCGGTTCGGGGCCGAGATCCCTGAGCAGCGGGTGCTCCTCCAGCCCGTCGGTGGGGGCCAGATCCATCACCCCGAAGCGGCGGGCATCGTTGAAGGTGACGCGTGCACCCCCCTCGAGATGAAAGACCACGTGGTCGTGGCGGGCATGAACGCCATGGGGGTGGTGAAAGGTGCCGGCTGCGTCGTCTCCGATCAGCATCCGCCCCGACATGCCGAGATGGATGATCAGCGTCTCGCCCGAGGAAAGATCGGCCAGAAGATACTTGGCGCGGCGGCGCAGGCGCTCCACCCGCCGCCCCTCCAGCCGTTCGGCCATGCGCGCAGGAAAGGGCCGGCGCAGACCGTCCCGGCGAATTTCGGCGCGGGCGATCGCACGGCCCTCCATCACCGGCTGCAAGCCGCGGCGCACGGTTTCGACTTCTGGCAATTCCGGCATGTTTTCCTCTTCTGTCGGAAGGGTGCATTGTATCGCCCCGCCGGACACTTATAAGAGGGGTGAGTTTCACATGGAACGGCCGGAGCCGATGACGGACGACAGCACCAGGACCACCCATTTCGGCTTCCGCGAAGTGGCCGAGGACCAGAAGGCCGGCATGGTGCATGGTGTCTTCACCAATGTCGCCAGCAAGTACGACATCATGAACGACGCCATGTCGATGGGCATTCACCGCATCTGGAAGGATGCGATGATGGACTGGCTGGCGCCCCGCAACGGCCAGCGCCTGCTGGACGTGGCCGGCGGCACCGGCGATATCGCCTTCCGTTTCCTCAAGCGCGCGCCGCAGGCCGATGTGGTGGTGCTGGACATGACCGAATCGATGCTCGAGGAGGGGCGCAAGCGGGCCGAGGCCGCCCGGCTGGCCGACCGGCTTGAATGGGTGGTGGGCGATGCCATGGCGCTGCCGTTTGCCGACGATTCCTTCGACGTCTACACGATCAGCTTCGGCATCCGGAACGTGACCCGCATCGAGGACGCCCTGCGCGAGGCTTTCCGGGTGCTGCGCCCTGGCGGGCGGCTGATGGTTCTGGAGTTCAGCCAGCTGCCGAACCCGGGATTGCAGAAACTCTACGATCTCTACTCGTTCAACGTGATCCCGAGGCTGGGGCAGGTGATCGCCAATGACCGGGACAGCTACCAGTATCTGGTGGAATCGATTCGCCGCTTCCCCGATCAGGAAACCTTCGCGCAGATGATCCGCGAGGCCGGTTTCGAGAACGTGAAATACCGCAACCTCACCATGGGCGTGGCGGTGCTGCACTCGGGCTGGAAGATCTAGATGCGCGGGCCTCACAACATCTGGCGGCTGGTGCGCACCGGCGCGACCATGGAGCGCACCGGCGCCATGCGGGTGGCCCTGCAGGCGCTCGATGCCCCGGTGACCCTGCGCATCGCCGCCCATGTGCTGGGCTGGCCGTTCAAGTGGCTCGGCTACAAGGGAGACCCTTCCCTGCCACCCGTGACAAGGGCGCTGACGGCGCTGGGCCCGGCCTACATCAAGTTCGGGCAGATCCTCTCGACCCGCCCCGATGTGGTGGGCAACGAACTGGCCGAACAGCTTCAGGTGCTGCAGGACAAGCTGCCGCCCTTTCCCACCGATGTGGCCCGCGCCACCGTGGAGGCCGAGCTGGGCCGCCCGGTGGACGAGCTGTTCAGCGAGTTCTCCGATGCCGTCGCGGCGGCTTCGATCGCCCAGGTGCACAAGGCGCGCCGCGCCGACAACGGCGAGGCCGTCGCCGTAAAGGTTCTGCGCCCCGGCATCGAGAAGGCCTTCCGGAAGGACATAGACGCCTTCTATTTCGCCGCCTTCATGATCGAACTTCTCTCTCCCTCCTCGCGCCGGCTGCGCCCCACCGACGTGATCGCCCATTTCGAGGGCGTGGTGAAAGGCGAACTGGACCTGCGGATGGAATCTTCCGCCGCCGCCGAATTTGCCGCCAACACCAGGGACGACGAGGGCTTCCGGGTGCCTGCCGTGGTCTGGTCTATGACCGACAAGCGGGTGATGACGCTGGGCTGGGCCGAGGGCATCCCGATTCACGACATCGAGGCGCTCAGGGCCGCTGGCCACGATCTTCCGAAACTTGCCGAGCGGGTGCTGCAGCTGTTCCTCAGCCACGCGCTGCGCGACGGCTTCTTCCACGCCGACATGCACCAGGGCAACCTGAAGGTGGCCGAAAACGGCGACATCATCGCCCTCGATTTCGGCATCATGGGCCATATCGATGACTACACCCGCCGCGTCTATGCCGAAATCCTCTATGGTTTCATCAAGCGCGATTTCCACCGGGTGGCCGAGGTGCATTTCGAGGCCGGCTATGTGCCCGCCGATCAGGACGTGGACGAATTCGCCCGCGCGCTGCGCTCGGTGGGCGAGCCGATCTTCGGGATGGAGGCGCGGCAGATCTCGATGGCGCGGCTGCTGAGCTACATGTTCGAGGTGACGGAACGCTTCGGCATGCAGACCCGCACCGAGCTGATCCTGCTGCAGCGCACCATGGTGGTGGTCGAAGGCGTGGCGCGCTCGCTCGATCCGCATATCAACATCTGGGAGGTGGCCCGCCCGGTGGTGGAGCGATACATCCGCGAGAACGTCGGCCCGCTGGCTCTCATGCGCGATCTTGTCGCCACGGCCCGGGTTCTGGCCCGCTTCGGGCCCAAGCTGCCGCAGATGGCCGAGGCTGCCCTGATCGCCCAGTCACAGCCCCCCGAACCGCCGCCGCAGGCCTCTCCCCTGCGGCCGGCCGGCTACATGGTGCTGGGCGCGGCCCTGGCGATTGCCGGTTTCTGGGCGGCGGCCCTGCTGTAGGCTCAGAGCCTGGAAAACTCCACCTGCTGCCCGGTCCCCGGCATCCAGTCCTGTCAAAAGCCTCCGGGCGAAGGAAGGCCCCCTTCTTCTGTCTGCAAATACTCGCGCCGCAGGCACCGCGCGCAGCGCGGTCTCAGGCCGCCGCGCGGATCAGGGCTTCGATTTCCAGTTTCATCCCTTCACGGTAGTCGGCATCGCCGCGCTCGGCCTTCCACAGGCAATGGGCCGCCATGCGCCAGTGAAAGAGCGGGCGCAGACAGGCGAGCCTTTCGGCAGCGGCGGGGTTGGCGTAGGCGGCAAGGAAGGCGTGCTCCTCGTCGGCGGGCAGGGGGCCCGGGCCGTAGAGGTGCTGCATGGCCGGGGAAAGAAAGGTGAAAAGATCCTCGCACGGATCGCCCCGGCCCGGGCACTGCCAGTCGATCAGCACGGCGCCTTTCCCGGCGCAGATGATATTGGCGGGCACGGCATCCCCGTGCAGGAAGGCATCCTGGCGGCCTTCGGGGCAGGGGCGCGCTTGCGGGCAGAGGCTGCGCAGACGCTCGGCTTGAGGCGAAGCGCAACCGTCAAGGATCTGCTTCCCCTGGCGGAGCAGCGCGTCAGGTCCTGCGGGAATGCGCCGCAGCCCTTCGGGCGGGGTGCGAGAGTGCAGCCGGGCCAGAAGGCGCCCGGCAAGGGCGCCGTCGCGCCGCCAGGGCCGGCCCGCGACATGGCGGTAGAGCAGGCAGGTACCGAGGGCGGTTTCGGCCACGGCGACGAACCGCGGTGCGATGCCGCTGCCGTCCAGGGCGCGCAAGGCGGTGATCTCGGCCCTGGGCTGGTTGGGAAAAAGCGGTGTTCCTCCATCTTCGCGAAACAGCTTGCACACCAGCGGATGCGGCGCGGCGTCGATGCGCCAGATGGCATTGGTGCGCCCGCCGGCAAGCGCCGTCCACGCGGCCTGTGGCGCAACGAGGCCGGCCCGGACGAGAGCTTCTCGCAGGGAATCGGCGGTTTCGCGCGCGCTGTGTCCGGGTGCTGCCAAGGCAGTTTTCTCCTTTGCCCGGCGCGACATTAGGCTCTGGGGCTGTTGATCCGCAACCGCCGGCGCCAGATCTTCGATATATCAACCGCTTCGGGACGCGCCGGACAGGGCGGGCAGGCAGGGAAACGCGCCTCAGCCGGACGGGCTGCGCAGGGCGGTGATCTTGTCGGCCGGCACCGCCTCGCCGTTGCGGAACACCGCCACCGGCCGTTCGCCCTCAAGGCGCACCTCCGCGATGCGGGTATAGACCTGGGCCTGATACGTCTCGACGGGCTGGCCGTTTTCCTCGACCTCGACGAAGAAACTGTAGTTGCCCGGGGGAAAGGGCTGGCCATCGGCATCGGTGCCGGCCCATTGCACTGGGCCTTCGGCAGGATCCAAGGGCAGGCGCTGCAGTTCCTTCCCGCTGGCATCGCGGACAACGAGGCTGGCGCTCTTGTCCGCCGGGAGCGGGCCGGGAAAGACATCGATGGGCTGGCCGGAGAATTCGGCCGCGGTGGGGGCGCGGGCATCGAGCCCGACCCACGGGGTGATCTGTGCGAGCCCGCCGAGGCTCAGGGTGGTGGCGAGGGTGGAGAGCAGATCATTGGTGCGCACCTGCTGCTCTACCCCCGAGAAGGTGGCAAGCTGCACCGCAAATTCGGAGGACTGGAGCGGGTTCAGCGGGTCCTGGTTCTGCATCTGGACGGTAAGCATGCGCAGGAAGGTTTCGAAATCGGAGGCGATCTTCGGCCTTTTCGCACGCTCGGCGGCGGGCGCGGATGCGGGTGAGAGAGCGGAAGCGGCGGGCTGGGTCACGTCCATGGCAAAGCTTTCTACAACCTGATGTCGATACCGGAGCCGAGGCGAAGGGCCACCGGCGCGCCTACGGCCGGGGGCGATTGTGGAGGCGGCGCGGGCGGCGCGGAAGTGCCTGGCGCCGAGGCGGGCGAGGAGTGCCCGTGCCCGCCGCCGGCGAATGTCGCCCCGCCGGAGAAGGTGAAGGACGGGTTTCCATAGCCGAAATCGCGGAACTGGAGCGCCAGCGCTTCGGCATGGCGGCGGAACAGTTGCAGGGTTTCGGGCCGCTCGGCGGCAATTGCGATGCTGAGCCCGTCATCGCCAAGGCTGAGCGTCAGGCGGACGGGGCCCAGCTCCTCCGGGGCGAGCGAGATTTCCACCGGGCGGTCGGGAAGCTGCTGCGCGGCTTCGACGACGGCGCGTATGAAGACCGGAGGGACAGGCGGCGGAGGAGAAGGGGGCGGCGCGGCAGGAGCCTGGGGGGCAGGCGCGCTGCGCGCCTCGCCCGGCAGGCCGGGAGGGGCGATCTGCTGCGCATCGCCGAGCGAAAGGTTTTCATCCCCGGGCAGGAGCGCGGCCTGTTGCGGCGCATCCGACGAAGCCTTCGCGGGCGGGGCTTGCGGCGGTGCGGCAGG
>WFPZ01000254.1 GCA_015487335.1 Paracoccaceae bacterium | reverse complement strand
GCCCCCCAAAGGTCGGGAGAAACCAAATGATCCAGATGCAGACCAATCTGGATGTTGCTGACAACTCCGGCGCGCGCCGGGTTCAGTGCATCAAGGTCCTGGGTGGTTCCCACCGCCGATATGCCTCGGTGGGCGACATCATCGTGGTGTCGGTGAAGGAAGCCATCCCGCGCGGCCGCGTGAAGAAGGGCGACGTGCGCAAGGCCGTCGTCGTGCGCACCGCCAAGGAGGTGCGCCGCGAGGATGGCACCGCCATCCGCTTTGACCGCAACGCGGCGGTGATCCTCAACAACAACAACGAGCCGATCGGCACCCGCATCTTCGGCCCGGTGGTGCGCGAGTTGCGCGCCAAGAACTTCATGAAGATCATCTCGCTCGCCCCGGAGGTGCTGTAGGATGGCCGCGAAACTGAAGAAGGGCGACAAGGTGATCGTTCTGGCCGGCAAGGACAAGGGCCGCCAGGGAGAGATCATCCGCGTGATGCCGAAAGAGGGCAAGGCCATCGTCGAGGGCATCAACATCGCCATCCGCCACGTGCGCCAGTCGCAGAACAGCCAGGGCGGCCGCATTCCGCAGGCCATGCCCATCGATCTGTCCAACCTGGCGCTGCTTGACAGCAATGGCAAACCCACCCGCGTCGGCTTCCGTTTCGAGGACGGCAAGAAGGTGCGCTATGCCAAGACCACCGGGGAGGCGATCGATGCTTGACGCTGCCAGCTACACCCCGCGCCTGAAGGCGCTCTACCGCGACAAGGTCCGTGATGCGCTGAAGGAGGAATTCTCCTACCGCAACGACATGCAGATCCCGCGGCTTGACAAGATCGTCCTCAACATCGGCTGCGGTTCCGAGGCGGTGAAGGACTCCAAGAAAGCCAAGTCTGCGCAGGAAGATCTCACCGCGATTGCGGGCCAGAGGGCGGTAATCACCCGCGCCAAGAAGTCGATCGCCGGCTTCAGGGTTCGCGAGAACATGCCGCTTGGGGCCAAGGTCACCCTGCGCGGCGACCGGATGTACGAATTCCTCGACCGGCTGATCACCATCGCCCTGCCGCGCGTGCGCGACTTCCGCGGCGTTTCGGGCAAGAGCTTCGACGGTCGCGGCAACTATGCACTCGGCATCAGGGAACATATCGTTTTCCCCGAGATCGATTTCGACAAGGTCGATGAGGTCTGGGGGATGGATATCGTCATCTGCACCACCGCGAAAACGGACGCGGAAGCAAAGGCGCTGTTGAAGCATTTCAACATGCCCTTCAACTCGTGACGCGCGGGAGGAGATAGGAAATGGCTAAGAAAGCAATGGTCGAACGCGAGAAGAAGCGCCAGCGTCTGGTGGCGAAATACGCCGCCAAGCGGGCCGCGCTGAAGGAAATCGCGAACGACGAATCCCGGCCCATGGAAGAGCGTTTCAAGGCGCGCCTGAAGCTGGCGAAACTGCCGCGCAACAGCTCGCCCACCCGGCTGCACAACCGCTGCCAGCTTACCGGCCGGCCGCACGCTTACTACCGCAAGCTCAAGATTTCGCGGATCGCGCTGCGCGAGCTCGGCTCCCAGGGGCAGATCCCCGGCCTCGTGAAATCGAGCTGGTAAGGAGGGCATGAAATGAACGATCCTCTCGGCGATATGCTGACCCGCATCCGCAACGCGCAGATGCGTGGCAAGTCTACCGTGATCACGCCCGCCTCCAAGCTTCGTGCCTGGGTGCTGGATGTGCTGGTCGACGAAGGCTATATTCGTGGCTACGAAAAGGTGACCGATGAAAAGGGTCATCCGGCCCTCGAGATCAGCCTGAAATACCATGACGGCACCCCCGTCATCCGCGAGCTCAAGCGGGTCTCCAAGCCCGGTCGCCGCGTTTACATGGGTGTCAAGGATTTGCCGCAGGTCCGCCAGGGCCTCGGCGTGTCGATCGTCTCCACCCCCAAGGGTGTGATGTCGGATGCAGCAGCGCGCTCCGCCAATGTCGGCGGTGAAGTGCTCTGCACGGTCTTCTGAGGAGGGGCGCATGTCTCGTATTGGCAAAAAACCGGTCGAGCTGCCGTCGGGGGTTACCGCCACCGTCTCCGGTCAGACCGTCGAGGTGAAGGGCCCCAAGGGAGCCCTGAGCTTCACCGCCACCGACGATGTCACCATCGAGGTGAAGGACAACGTCATCACCGTCACCCCGCGCGGCAATTCCAAGCGTGCCCGCCAGCAGTGGGGCATGAGCCGTACCGTCGTGCAGAACCTCGTCACCGGGGTTTCGCAGGGCTTCCGCAAGGAGCTCGAGATCAGCGGCGTCGGCTATCGCGCACAGATGCAGGGCAATACGCTCAAGCTCTCGCTCGGCTACAGCCACGAGGTGGATTTCGAGGTGCCCGAGGGCGTCACCGTGACGGCCCCGAAGCAGACGGAGATCGTCGTCGAAGGCATCGACCCGCAGCTCGTCGGCCAGGTCGCGGCCAATATCCGCGAATGGCGCAAGCCCGAGCCCTACAAGGGCAAGGGCATCAAGTACAAGGACGAGTACATCTTCCGCAAGGAAGGCAAGAAGAAGTAAGGACGCGAGAACCATGGCAAACAGCAAACGAGACCTGTTCGTGAAGCGCCGTCTGCGCGTTCGCAACAAGCTTCGCAAGAGCGCCGGCGGCCGTCCGCGGCTCAGCGTTCACCGCAGCAACAAGAACATCAGCGTCCAGCTGATCGACGACGTTCGCGGCGTCACCATCGCCTCCGCTTCGACTCTCGAGAAGGATCTCGGCTTCGTCGGGAAGAACAACCTCGAGGCCGCGGCCAGGGTGGGCAAGGCGATTGCCGAGCGCGCAAAGAAGGCCAATGTGACGGAATGCTACTTCGACCGCGGCGGCTTCCTCTATCACGGCAAGGTCAAGGCGCTGGCCGACGCCGCCCGTGAAGGCGGCCTGAAGTTCTAAGGAGAGACGAGAATGGCAAGAGAACCGCAACACCGGGGCCGCCGCGACCGCGAGGAGCAGCCGGAATTCGCCGATCGTCTCGTAGCGATCAACCGCGTCTCCAAGACCGTCAAGGGCGGCAAGCGCTTCGGCTTCGCCGCGCTTGTCGTGGTGGGCGACCAGAAGGGGCGCGTGGGCTTTGGCAAGGGCAAGGCCAAGGAAGTGCCCGAGGCGATCCGCAAGGCCACCGAACAGGCCAAGCGCCAGATGATCCGCGTGCCGCTGCGCGAGGGGCGGACCCTGCACCATGACATGGAAGGCCGTCACGGCGCCGGCAAGGTGGTGATGCGCTCGGCGCCGGAGGGCACCGGGATCATCGCCGGCGGCCCGATGCGCGCGGTGTTCGAGATGCTCGGCGTCAAGGATGTTGTCGCCAAGTCGCTCGGCTCCCAGAACCCCTACAACATGATCCGTGCCACCATCGACGGGCTGAAGAAGGAAAGCAGCCCGCGCGCCATCGCCCAGCGCCGGGGCAAGAAGGTGGCCGAGATCCTGCACAAGTCCGATGCCGCCAAGACCGCCGGGCAACCGGCCGCCGAAGCAGCCGAAGCGTAAGGAGAGCGAGACATGGCCAGGAAGACCATCGTCGTGAAGCAGATCGGCTCGCCGATCCGCCGTCCCGCCGACCAGCGCGCCACGCTGATCGGGCTGGGGCTCAACAAGATGCACAAGATGCGCGAGCTCGAGGACACTCCCGCCATCCGCGGCATGATCAACAAGATCCCGCATCTGGTGGAGATCGTGGAAGAACGCGGCTGAGCGGAACCAGGCCGGCCGGAGAACCGGCCGCGGCAGAAACACAAGACGCCCCGGAGCCGCTCCGGGGCGTTTTCATGTCGTCTGCCGCGGCCCTACCGGCCGAGTCGGCGCATCCAGCGAAAGATCAGCATCAGGGCCAGCATCAGGAAGAACAGCCCCGCCATGTCGCCGATCACGTAGGCGAAGTAATCGACGGGCGCGCTGCCGAAGGCGAGATTGGTCAGCATCGAGCCCGCGACCGAGGCAACCAGCCCCACGATCATGATGCAGATCCAGCATGGCGTGCGTTCAGGCCGTGGCGCCAGGTTGATGCCGAGCAGCCGGAAAAGCTCGAACGTGGCCGGCGCGATGGTGACGGCGATGAAGATCCCGGCCAGCCGGCTGGGGGAGAACACCTCCAGCCCGGCCACGTAGAAGAAGGACAGGAACACCCCGGGCAGAAGCGCCAGCACAGCGCGCCATCCCATCAGCCAGGCCGCCAGCACCCGGATGCCATGAGGCAGGAACAGCAGGCTGGCACGGCTGGTGTATTCGGGAAAGAACAGGTTCTGGACGGGTAACACCACCTCGAAGTTCAGCACGATCGCACCGAGATAGAGCAGGGAGGCCGAGAACGTCTCGCTGACCAGCCCGCCGATGCTTGTGCGATCCGCGCTCAAGTACGGCCCCTCGCCTCAGTGTCGCGGGCATGAACCACATACCGGCCGCGCCCTGCGCTTCTGCAGCTGGAAAGATAGCCCTTCTCGACAAGCGACTTGAGCGCTCGGAAGAACGTTGGCCGAGAGATGTTGGCAACCAGCGCATGTTCCATGAGCCCGGTGGTCTTGACGTTGCCGGTCTCGCGCGCAAGCTCGGTGGCGGCGTAGAAGATGTCGCGCTCGGCCGGTGAAAGCTCTTCCAGGCCCAGCGACCGCTCCATCGCAAGCATCAGCTTTCGGAGTTCAGCCAGTTTTGATATCTCGGACATAGCCTTTCACCCGGGGAAAGAAGAACTGCGACGAAGAACGCGGAAGTCTCATGTTGACACGTGAGAAGCAATCCGTATTCTCCGTCGCAGTCCGGTGCCAGGGTTTTGTGAGTGGTGGCAACCGACAAATAATTTTCAAGGCGCGGCGTCTTCGGACGCCGCATTTTTGTTCTGTTCCCGGAAGATGATTTCCGGCCCGGTCGCAATTTTCCGACCGGTAAAACAATTTTACCACCCCGGATTCGGGATTTCCAGATAGTCCTTCTCGATTTTCGGAAAAATCCGATTGACCGGCAGATACATGCCGATCGACCGCCGGCCAGCCCCCTTGATCCGCCTGCGCCCTTCGCCTATACGCCCCCGGTGGCCCTTGTGGCTGCGGAATCAATCAAGAAATGCCGTGGTTGGCCCCTTCGTCGCTCGGGGTCATATCCGGCCAAGGAGAAGCGACATGAAACTGAATGAACTGCGGGACAATCCCGGCGCCACCAAACCTCGCAAGCGCGTCGGCCGCGGGCCCGGCTCGGGCATGGGCAAGACCGCCGGGCGGGGCATCAAGGGCCAGAAATCCCGTTCGGGCGTGGCGATCAACGCCTATGAAGGCGGGCAGATGCCGCTTTACATGCGCCTGCCCAAGCGCGGCTTCAACAAGCCCAATCGCAAGAAATTCGCGGTGGTCAACCTCGGCCTGCTGCAGAAGTTCATCGACGCCAAGAAGCTCGACCCCAAGAAGGAAATCACCGAGGACGTCCTGCTCGAGGCCGGCGTGATCCGCCGCAAGCTCGACGGGGTGCGGGTGCTCGCCAAGGGCGAGATCACCTCGAAGGTGAAGCTCTCGGTCACCGGCGCCTCGAAGGCGGCCATCGAGGCCGTCGAGAAGGCCGGCGGCTCGCTGGCGGTCAACTCTGCGACGGCGGCTGAATAAAGGCTTGTGGGCGGCCACGCGGCTGCTTACATCAACCCATGTTTTCCAACGCCGCCGACCGGAAAACGGTTCGGCGGCGTTATGCAAGGAGAGGCCCTGAATGGCATCTGCAGCAGAACAAATGGCCGCCAACATCAGTTGGAGTGCCTTCGGCAAGGCCACGGAGCTGCGCCAGCGCATCCTCTACACGCTCGGCCTTCTGATCATCTTCCGCCTCGGCACCTTCATCCCGGTGCCGGGAATCGACGGCCAGGCGCTGCGCGATTTCATGGAACAGGCTGCCACCGGCATCGGCGGCATGCTCAACATGTTCACCGGCGGCGCCATCTCGCGGATGGGCATCTTCGCGCTGGGCATCATGCCCTACATCTCAGCCTCGATCATCGTCCAGCTGATGACTGCGATGGTCCCGCAGCTGGAACAGCTCAAGAAGGAGGGCGAGCAGGGGCGCAAGAAGATCAACCAGTACACCCGCTATGGCACGGTGTTTCTGGCGACCTTCCAGGCCTATGCCCTGGCCGTCAGCCTCGAGGCCGGCGACATCGTCACCGATCCGGGCTGGTTCTTCCGAATCTCCGCGGTTGTCACCCTGGTGGGCGGCACCATGTTCCTGATGTGGCTGGGCGAGCAGATCACCGCCCGCGGCATCGGCAACGGGATTTCCCTGATCATCTTCGTCGGCATCATCGCCGAGGTGCCGGCGGCGCTGGCGCAGTTCTTTGCCTCCGGGCGTTCCGGTGCGCTGAGCCCGGGCGTGATCATCGGCGTGATGGTGATGGTCGTGGTGGTGATCGCCTTCGTGGTGTTCATGGAGCGCGCCCTGCGCAAGATCCACATCCAGTATCCGCGCCGCCAGGTCGGCATGAAGATCTACGATGGCGGTTCTTCGCACCTGCCGGTGAAGGTCAACCCTGCCGGCGTGATCCCGGCGATCTTCGCCTCGTCGCTGCTGCTGCTGCCGACGACGCTGGCCACCTTCTCGGGCGGCCAGACCGGGCCCGTGATGGCCACCATCCTCGCCTATTTCGGCCCCGGACAGCCGCTTTACCTTCTGTTCTTCGCCGCCATGGTGATCTTCTTCACCTTCTTCTACACCTTCAACGTCTCGTTCAAGACGGACGAGGTGGCCGAAAACCTGAAGAACCAGAACGGCTTCATCCCCGGCATCCGCCCGGGCAAGAAGACGGAGGAATATCTCGACTACGTGGTCTCCCGCATCCTGGTGCTCGGTTCGCTCTACCTCGCCGCCGTGACCCTGCTGCCCGAAATCCTGCGCGCCCAGCTGGGCATACCGTTCTTCTTCGGCGGCACGTCGGTGCTGATCGTCGTTTCGGTGACCATGGACACCATACAGCAGGTCCAGTCTCATCTGCTGGCGCATCAGTATGAAGGGCTGATCGAGAAATCCCAGCTGCGCGGCAAGCGCCGGGGCAAGGGCGGCAAGAGTGGCAAGACGGCAAGGAAGGGGGCAGCCAGACGATGAACATCATTCTTCTAGGGCCGCCGGGCGCGGGCAAGGGAACCCAGGCGCGGCGGCTGGTGGAAGAGCGTGGCATGATTCAGCTTTCCACCGGCGACATGCTGCGCGAGGCGCGCACATCGGGAACCGAGATGGGCAGCAAGGTGGCCGAGGTCATGGACCGTGGCGATCTGGTGACGGACGAGATCGTCATCGGCCTGATCGAGGAAAGGCTCGAGGCCGAACATGCCGGGGGCTTCATCTTCGACGGCTTCCCCCGCACGCTTGCCCAGGCCGACGCGCTGGAAGAGCTGCTCGAACGTCACGGCGAAGCCCTGGATGCGGTGATCGAGATGCAGGTGGATGACGAGGCGCTGGTCGCCCGCATCACCGGGCGCGCCACCTGCGCCAGCTGCGGCGAGGTGTTCAACGATGCCACCAGGCCCATTCCGGAGGACGGCAAGTGCCCCTCCTGCGGCGGAACCGAGTTCATCCGCCGCGCCGACGACAACGAGGAAAGCCTCCGTCAGAGGCTGATGGAATACTACAAGAAGACCTCGCCGCTGATCGGCTACTACTACTGCAAGGGCAAGCTGCGCAGCGTGAACGGGCTGGCCGGAATCGACGAGGTCGCGGCCCAGATATCGGCGGTTCTCGACTGATTCGCAGATGGGCCTTGACGGGCGGGTCAGGACTCCGTAAAGCACCGCATCCCGTCAGGGGAATCGGGTTGAAAACGGGGTCGAGCCCCGCGCATGACCCCGGAAATTCAGCTGCGGCCCGTTGGCAGAAGCCTGCGGGCCTCCGTTGTGAAAAAAGGTTCTGGAGTTACGGAACCGCAACGAAAGGAAAAGACACGTGGCACGTATCGCCGGCGTAAACATCCCGACTGGAAAGCGGGTGCCCATCGCCCTCACCTACATTACCGGAATTGGCCGCTCCACGGCCGAGAAGATCTGCGAGGCTGTCGGCGTCGACACCAGCCGGCGGGTCAACGAGCTTTCGGATGCCGAAATCGTTGCCATCCGCGAGTATATCGACAACAACCTCACCGTCGAGGGCGACCTGCGCCGTGAAGTGCAGATGAACATCAAGCGCCTGATGGATCTGGGCTGCTACCGCGGCCTGCGCCACCGCCGCAACCTGCCGGTGCGCGGGCAGCGCACCCACACCAATGCCCGTACCCGCAAGGGCCCGGCCCGGCCGATCGCCGGCAAGAAGAAATAAGGAGGGCGCAGGACCATGGCACGCGACAAGACCCGTATCAAGCGCAAGGAACGCAAGAACATCGCCGCCGGCGTGGCGCATGTGAACTCTTCGTTCAACAACACCAAGATCCTGATCTCCGACGTGCAGGGCAACGCCATCGCCTGGTCGTCGGCCGGCACCGTGGGCTTCAAGGGCTCGCGCAAGTCCACGCCCTATGCCGCGCAGATGGCTGCCGAGGATGCCGGCCGCAAGGCGCAGGAGCACGGCGTCAAGACGCTCGAGGTCGAGGTTCAGGGCCCCGGCTCGGGCCGCGAAAGCGCGCTGCGCGCCCTGGCGGCCATCGGTTTCAACATCACCTCGATCCGCGACGTGACCCCGATTCCGCACAACGGCTGCCGCCCGCCGAAGCGCCGCCGCGTCTGATACAGGGCAATATGCTCGGGCCCCGGTTTTCCGTGGCCCGAGTCCGTCATTTTGAACCTCGGGCGTTCCCCCGCTTGGGACATGGGCCAGGGAACAGGAATTGAGGAGACACGCATGATCCACAAGAACTGGGCTGAACTGATCAAGCCGAACCAGCTGGAAGTGAAACCGGGCAACGAGCCGGCACGCCAGGCCACCATCGTTGCCGAACCGCTGGAGCGCGGCTTCGGCCTGACCCTGGGCAACGCCCTGCGCCGCGTGCTGATGAGCTCGCTTCAGGGCGCCGCCATCACCTCGGTGCAGATCGACAACGTGCTGCACGAGTTCTCCTCGGTGCCGGGGGTGCGCGAGGATGTCACCGACATCGTTCTCAACCTCAAGGGCGTCGCCATCCGCATGGAAGTGGAAGGCCCCAAGCGGCTGTCGATCTCGGCCAAGGGCCCCTCGGTGGTGACCGCCGGCGACATCTCGGAAAGCGCCGGAATCGAGATCCTGAACAAGGATCACGTGATCTGCCACCTCGACGACGGGGCGGACCTGTACATGGAACTGACGGTCAACACCGGCAAGGGCTATGTCTCCGCCGACAAGAACCGCCCCGAGGATGCGCCCATCGGCCTGATTCCGATCGACGCCATCTATTCGCCGGTCAAGAAGGTTTCCTATGACGTGCAGCCGACCCGCGAGGGGCAGGTGCTCGACTACGACAAGCTGACCCTCAAGCTGGAAACCGACGGCTCCGTCTCCCCCGAGGACGCGGTGGCCTTTGCCGCGCGCATCCTGCAGGATCAGCTCTCGATCTTCGTCAATTTCGAAGAGCCCGAAACCGCCGGACGCGAGACCGAGGAGGAGGGGCTGGAGTTCAACCCGCTTCTGCTCAAGAAGGTGGACGAGCTGGAGCTTTCGGTGCGCTCGGCCAACTGCCTGAAGAACGACAACATCGTCTATATCGGCGATCTGATCCAGAAGACCGAGGCCGAGATGCTGCGCACCCCGAACTTCGGCCGCAAGTCGCTCAACGAGATCAAGGAAGTGCTTTCGGGCATGGGGCTGCACCTTGGCATGGATGTCGAGGAATGGCCGCCCGAAAACATCGAGGAGCTGGCCAAGAAATACGAAGACCAGTTCTGATCGGAGGTCGGGCGCCGCAAGCACGGCACCCGAATACCCGGGCAATGAGGCCCCAAGGAGAGCTGCCCGCACGCATGGGTGGCCGGACAAAGCAAAAGAAGGATTGATGAAATGCGCCACGCACGCGGATACCGCCGCCTGAACCGGACCCACGAACACCGCAAGGCGATGTTTGCCAACATGGCCGGTTCGCTTATCGAACACGAACAGATCAAGACCACGCTGCCCAAGGCGAAGGAGCTGCGCCGCATCGTCGAGAAGCTGGTGACGCTTGCCAAGCGCGGCGATCTTCATGCCCGCCGCCAGGCCGCTGCCCGGCTCAAGCAGGAGGCCCATGTGGCCAAGCTGTTCGACGTGATCGGCCCCCGCTACAAGGACCGCCAGGGCGGTTATGTGCGGGTTCTCAAGGCGGGCTTCCGCTATGGCGACATGGCGCCGATGGCGATCGTCGAATTCGTCGATCGTGATCCGGAAGCCAAGGGCGCAGCCGACAGGGCGCGAGAAAACGAAGAGGCCGGCGAAGAGTAGTCAGCCCCTTCTTGCCGAACCGATCCCCGCCGGCGGCCCGGCGGGGATTTCTTTTTGATCAGCCGTTTGCAGACCCATCCCGCGACCGGGCCTTGAGAGAGAATGATTCGGATATCGCGCTTTCGATTTCCTTCATCCGGTCTGCAGATCCCGGAGATACGCCAAGAAATTCCAGCAGGTCCGCCCGCGTTTCCTGAGGCAGAGAGAGGATTTTCCGGAACAGATCTGCGTCTTGAGCTTTCATCGGGTTTCGTTATGCGATTCTTTGTCGGCGGAGCACACTTTTAGGTTGACCATCGGGCCAGATACATGTCTAAAAAAGACATGTCCAATCGTCCAGAATTGAATCGACTGTTTAAGCAACTCGGCGAGCTGTCGCCGGCAGGTTATGCAGCAGGGCTGCACATCAGATTTGCAGCCCCGCTCATTTCGGTGAGCACCTATGATCCCGAATGGGCGGAACATTACACGACCAACGCATATGGCCTGCGCGATCCCCTGATTGCCTGGGGGTTGAGCTGCGAGGGAGCGTCCAGGTGGAGCGAAATCACGCTCCCCGATCCGTTTAACATCTGGGGGCAGGCGGCTGAATACGGCCTGAAGTACGGTGTAGCGGTTGCGTGTGGTCCGATCCAGTCCAGAAGCATCGTCGGGGCGGCGCGCAGCGACCGTGAATTCACCGACGACGAGATTGCTGCGATCTCGAAGGTGGTTCTGGCGCTGC
>WFPZ01000253.1 GCA_015487335.1 Paracoccaceae bacterium | reverse complement strand
TATACGGAAGTGCGCTATGACGAGGCGGCAAAGCGTGTCGTCTACGAACCCGTCAGCCTGGTTCAGGAATACCGGCAGTTCGATTTCATGAGCCCCTGGGAGGGCGCGAAATACATCCTGCCGGGGGATGAGCGGAACGGGGAGACGGACTGATGGGCTATGGTGGCGGAATGCTGTGGTTTCTGATCATGGGGGCCCTGCTGGTGATCCCGTTCTGGCGGCTCTTGCCGCGCTGGGGGATCCCGGCCTGGGTGGCGTTTCTGGCCCTTGTCCCGATCGGGGCGCTGATCCTGTTGTGGATCATCGCCTTCAAGGATGACATCACCGGCCGCTCGGGCAAGGCGTAGGGGCCCGGGCGATGGCAGGCAAGGCAGATTCACCGGCCGGCGCCCGCAACGGGTGCCGGAGCGCCGGCGACAGTGACGAAGGACGGAATGCATGATGGACGGCAGCGATTTCGAAGATGTCCTGACCGGCGAACAGAAGATTCGCAATTTCAACATCAACTTCGGCCCGCAGCACCCTGCGGCGCATGGGGTTCTGCGCCTGGTGATGGAGCTTGACGGCGAGGTCGTGGAGCGCTGCGATCCGCATATCGGCCTGCTGCACCGCGGCACCGAGAAGCTGATGGAAAGCCGCACCTATCTGCAGAACCTGCCCTATTTCGACCGGCTCGATTACGTCGCCCCGATGAACCAGGAGCACGCCTGGTGCCTGGCCATCGAGAAGCTGACCGGGGTCGAGATTCCCCGCCGGGCCTCGCTGATCCGGGTGCTCTATTCGGAGATCGGGCGCATCCTCAACCATCTGCTCAACGTCACCACCCAGGCGATGGACGTGGGCGCGCTGACTCCGCCCTTGTGGGGCTTCGAGGAGCGCGAGAAGCTGATGGTCTTTTACGAGCGCGCCTGCGGGGCACGGCTGCACGCGGCCTATTTCCGCCCCGGCGGCGTGCACCAGGATCTGCCGCCCCAGCTCATCGACGACATCGAGGAATGGGCCGACGAGTTTCCTTCCAAGCTCGACGACATCGACGATCTTCTGACCGAAAACCGCATCTTCAAGCAGCGCAACGTGGATATCGGCGTGGTCACCGAGCAGGACGCGCTGGACTGGGGCTTTTCCGGCGTCATGGTGCGTGGCTCCGGCATGGCCTGGGATCTGCGCCGTGCCCAGCCCTACGAGTGCTATGACGAATTCGACTTCAAGATCCCGGTGGGTAGGAACGGCGACTGCTACGACCGCTACCTGGTGCGGATGGAAGAGATGCGCCAGTCCACCTCGATCATCAAGCAGGCGATCGAGAAGCTGCGTGCGCCGGAAAACCAGGGCGACGTTCTGGCTCGCGGCAAGCTGACCCCGCCCCGGCGCAAGGACATGAAGTCCTCGATGGAGGCGCTGATCCATCACTTCAAGCTCTATACCGAGGGTTTCCACGTGCCTGCCGGCGAGGTCTACGCTGCCGTCGAGGCGCCCAAGGGCGAGTTCGGCGTCTATCTGGTGTCCGACGGCACCAACAAGCCCTACCGCGCCAAGATCCGCGCGCCGGGTTTCCTGCATCTGCAGGCGATGGATTTCATGATGCATGGTCACCAGCTGGCCGACTGCTCGGCGGTCATAGGTTCGCTCGACGTGGTGTTCGGGGAGATCGACCGCTGATGATCCTGGCCACCCTCACCATCATCATGGCAGGTCTCGGCGCCCTCGTCACCCTGACGCTGGCGGTGAAGTTCCTGCGCGACCCCGAGAGGGGGATGGCCTGGGCCACGCATGAGCTGGAGCACCTGCCGCAGGTGATGGCCGACCGCTATTTCGCCATGACCTTCCTGGCCGTCGGCGCCGCCGTCTACGGCGACCTCAAGGTCATCGCCTACCTGTTTGCCGTCTATGCCTTTCTCGGCATTTACGACGCGGTGATCTACGCCCGCGCCGGCAAGCCGATGATCAAACATCTCGCCTCCGGGGTGGCCTCGATCGTGGTGACGATCACCGCCCTTCTGGCCCTGAATTCTGGAGTGAACGCCTGATGCTTCGCCGCCTTCATCCCGACCAGCCGGAAAGCTTCGCCTTTACCCCCGCCAACCTGAAATGGGCCGAGGCGCAGATCAGCAAGTATCCGCCGGGCCGCCAGGCCAGCGCCATCATCCCGCTGCTGTGGCGCGCCCAGGAGCAGGAGGGCTGGCTGACGCGGCCGGCCATCGAATACGTGGCCGACATGCTGGGCATGCCCCATATCCGGGCGCTGGAGGTGGCCACCTTCTACTTCATGTTCCAGCTGCAGCCGGTGGGCTCGGTTGCCCATGTGCAGGTCTGCGGCACCACCTCGTGCATGATCTGCGGCGCGGAAGACCTGATCGGCGTATGCCGCGAGAAGATCGCCCCCGAGCCGCACCAGCTTTCGCCCGACGGCAAGTTCAGCTGGGAAGAGGTGGAGTGCCTCGGCGCCTGTTCCAACGCGCCGATGGTCCAGATCGGCAAGGACTACTACGAAGACCTCACCGCCGAGCGCTTTGCCGAAATCCTCGACGAGCTGGCCGCGGGCCGCGTGCCGGTGCCGGGGCCGCAGAACGGGCGCTATGCCTCCGAGCCGCTCGCAGGGCTCACGTCCCTGGGCGAGTATGAAAGCGGCCGCACCCAGTACAACGCCTCGGTGCAGCTGGCGGTGGATCTGGGCGATACCGTCAAGCGCATCGACGGCAGCGAGGTTCCGCTACGGACCCCGTGGCTGAAGGGCGCTGCGCCGAAGAAGGCGGCAGGGGCGGGGAAAGGCTCCGCGCCGTCGGCGAGGACGGCTCCGGCCGCCGCCCCGGGCGGGGCGCCGAAGCCGAAGAAGCCGCGCGCGCTCAAGGCGCCGCGCAAGTCCGGGGCGGATGATCTCAAGAAGATCAGGGGCATCGGCCCGAAGCTGGAAAGCCTGCTCAACGAGATGGGCTATTATCACTACGACCAGATCGCCAGGTGGACGGCGGCCGAGGTGGCCTGGATCGACGAGAACCTTGCCGGCTTCAAGGGGCGGGCCAGCCGCGACGGTTGGGTGGAACAGGCCCGCGCCCTGGCCGAGGGCGGGCAGACAGGAGTTTCGAGAGGCGCTGGAAACTGAGGATCGACGTCAATTTCGTTTGACAGGGAGATGACCGATGAGCGCTAGCGGATCGAACAACTCGGGCAGGATGATCTCCTGGGCAGTTGCTGCGGGCGTGGCCGCCTTTCTCATCCTCATGTTCGCGATCGGCTATGATTTCTGGTCGTCGCTGATCCTCGGCCTTCTGGTGGGCGTTCTGGTGGCCATCCTGCTGTGGATCGGCTTCCACCGCGATGCGGACGAGGCGGGCCTTGCCTCGGGCGCCGTTCCGCAAGTGGCGGAGCCGCAGGAAAGGCCCGCCCCGGCGAAGACGGAAAGGCCCGCGGAAGAGCCGCCTGCCGGGGGGGAAGAGGAAAAACCCGCCCCCGCCGCGAAGAAGGCGGAAGCCGCCGGAGAGGCTGCGGCATCCGAGGCGAAGGCCGAAGCCGGACGGCCGCCGGCCCTCGAGGCGCCGCGTGGCGGCAAGGCCGACGATCTCAAGCAGATCAGGGGCGTGGGCCCGAAGCTGGAGAAGGTGCTCAACGAGATGGGCATCTGGCACCTCGACCAGATCGCCTCGTGGGGGCCCGCCGAGGTGGCGTGGATGGACGCCAATCTCAAGGGCTTCAGGGGGCGGGTGTCGCGCGACGACTGGGTCGGCCAGGCCAGGGCCCTGACCGGAGGCGATTCCGGCCAGGGCGGAAAAGGGTGATGGAGATGAGGAGCAGGCGCCAGTGACCCCCGAAGAGGACAGGCGGCTTTCGCGCCAGGCGCGGGTGGTGTCCATCGTCATCGCGGTGACGATGGTGCTGTGGCTCGGCGCCCAGTGGCTGGGCCGAGAGATCGGCCTGGCCGGGCGCTATGCCATCCTCTTCGACCTGATGGCGCTGGCGGCCTTCTTCTGGGCGCTGGTGGTAATCTTTCGAATCTGGCGCAGGCGCCGGGAAAACTAGGGAAGCAGACATGCTGAAGGATCAGGACCGGATCTTCACCAACCTCTACGGGATGCACGATCGCACCCTCGCGGGGGCGAAATCCCGGGGGCATTGGGACGGCACTGCCGCCATCATCAAGAAGGGCCGCGACTGGATCATCGACCAGATGAAGGCCAGCGGGCTGCGCGGGCGCGGCGGCGCGGGCTTTCCGACGGGGCTGAAGTGGTCCTTCATGCCGAAGGAAAGCGACGGCCGTCCCAGCTATCTGGTGATCAACGCCGACGAGTCCGAGCCCGGCACCTGCAAGGACCGCGAGATCATGCGCCACGATCCGCATACGCTGATCGAGGGCGCGCTGATTGCCTCCTTCGCCATGGGGGCGCACACCGCCTACATCTACATCCGCGGCGAGTTCATCCGCGAGCGCGAGGCGCTGCAGGCGGCCATCGACGAGGCCTATGATGCCGGGCTTCTGGGCCGCAACGCGGCCGGCTCGGGCTGGGATTTCGACCTCTATCTGCATCACGGCGCCGGGGCCTATATCTGCGGCGAGGAAACCGCCCTTCTCGAAAGCCTCGAAGGCAAGAAGGGGATGCCGCGCATGAAGCCGCCCTTCCCGGCCGCCGCGGGGCTTTACGGCTGCCCGACCACCGTGAACAACGTGGAATCCA
The DNA here is from genome assembly GCA_015487335.1 of Paracoccaceae bacterium. Lineage (GTDB taxonomy): Bacteria > Pseudomonadota > Alphaproteobacteria > Rhodobacterales > Rhodobacteraceae > S012-89. The sequence goes on along the minus strand of WFPZ01000253.1, from coordinate 981 downwards.
TCGCCGTGGTGCCCACCATCCTGCGCCGCGGGGCCGACTGGTTTGCCTCTTTCGGGCGGCCCAACAACGCCGGCACCAAGCTGTTTGCCATCTCCGGCCACGTCAACAACCCCTGCGTGGTCGAGGAATCCATGTCGATCCCCTTCGAGGAGCTGATCGAGAAGCACGCCGGCGGCATCCGCGGCGGCTGGGACAACCTCAAGGCGGTGATCCCCGGGGGCTCTTCGGTGCCGCTGCTGCCTGCCGACATCGCCCGCGAGGCGATCATGGATTTCGACTGGCTGCGCGAGCACCAGTCGGGCCTTGGCACCGCGGCGGTGATCGTGATGGACCAGTCCACCGACGTCATCAAGGCGATCTGGCGGCTGAGCAAGTTCTACAAGCACGAAAGCTGCGGCCAGTGCACGCCGTGCCGCGAGGGCACCGGCTGGATGATGCGGGTGATGGACAGGCTGGTGCGCGGCGAGGCCGAGATCGAGGAGATCGACATGCTGCTCGATGTGAGCAAGCAGGTCGAGGGCCACACCATCTGCGCGCTCGGCGACGCCGCCGCCTGGCCGATCCAGGGCCTGATCCGCCATTTCCGCGACGAGATCGAGGACAGGATCAAAGCGCGCCAGAGTGGCCGGGTCACGGCCGTGGCGGCGGAATAGGAGGGATGCGGATGTTTGCACGGATGCTCACCGGCGCCATCGCGGCCACGGTTGTGGCCGTCCCGGTGGCCCGGGCCCAGATAACCGAGCTGCCGGCCTACGCCTATGAGGTGGTGGCCGATGTCAGCCTGGTCACCACCGCCGAGGCCCGCTGCGACGGCATCAAGGCCGATGCCAAGGGCGTGCAGGCATATGTGCTGGCCATGTACGGGCGGCTGCAGGGCGAGGGCTATTCGCTGCCCGAGGCGGTCAAGCATTTCGAAAGCGAATTCGCCAACGAACGGATCAACGCCAGCGCCGATGCGCTGCTGGCCCGTCACGGGGCCAC
>WFPZ01000252.1 GCA_015487335.1 Paracoccaceae bacterium | reverse complement strand
TCCTCGGTGCGCAGCTCCAGCCCCTCGAGGGTGAACTGCCCCAGCAGCGCCGAGGGCCAGCCCTCGCGCTTGTCGCGCAGGTAGGCCTGCCCCCGCGCCACCAGGCTGGCCGCGTCGGTGTTCACCGAAACCTCCGAGAAGGTGATCTTCTCCGCTTCGGGGTCGTAGCTGAAATAGGCCTTGCCGCTGTCGAAACGCACCGGCGGGGTGGCCGCCGTGGGCTGCAGCGCGCCGGCGCCGATCTCCAGCGTGCCGTCGAGGCCGTCGAAAGCGCCGCGGCTGTCGAAATCGGCCCGGAGCGCCCCCGAGATGGGCGCCTCCAGCACCCCGAGAAAGCTGAGCGCAGGTGCCTGCAGGGCAATGTCGGCGGCGGCGGCGTTGCGGAAGGAGATGCCCAGCGAAACGGCGGCATTGTCGCGGTTGGTGGAAAGGCCCAGCACCGTCTCGGCCAGTTCCTCGGTGCCGTTGAACACGTCGAAATCGGCGGAAAGGTCCAGCCCCGTCTCGGTGCGCTTCACCCGCAGCGCCCCGTCGGTGATCTGCCACAGCCGGCCGGAGCGGGCATCCTCGATGGTGATCGTCAGATCCACCGCCTCGAAGGCGCCGATGGTGCCCAGGGGCGGGGCATCCAGCGTGGCCTCCATCGCATCGACCACGTCGGCGAAGGTGCCGCTGGTGCGCGCGCCCTCGCCGAAGGAGAGGTCGAACGTGCCGTCGCGCTTGCGCCGCAGGGTCATCTGGGCGCCCGAGAGGCGCAGCAGGTCGGTGCGCAGCTCGCCTCGCAGCAGCGCGCCGAAGGAGACCCGCGCCCCCACCTCGTTGAGCCGCGCGATCTCCGAGCCGCGACCGTCGAAGATGCCCAGATCAAGCAGCCGCAGCCCCGGCACGCCGTCTTCGCCAGCCTGCAGCACCAGCCGCCCCAGCGTCACGCGCCCCTCGGGCAGGCGCGCGTTGATCTGCTCGGCCACCGTCTCCGAAAGCCACTGCGGCGCCTCGATGGCGCGCCCCGACAGCACCAGCAGCGCCGCCCCGCCCGCCAGCCCGGCCAGCAGGGCAAGCACGAGCACCCCGCCGCCGAACCGGCGGCGCCGCCTGCGCGGGGGCACGGGCCTTTCGCCCTGCCCGCTGCCATGATCTGGGTGCAATTCGCTCACGCCGTCGCTCTTGCCCTTTATCTTTGCCCGTTAGGCCCTAAAACTGGAACGAGTTTCAACCAGATGTGGCCATTCCCATGATCGAAACCGGCAAACCCGCCCCCGATTTCACCCTGCCCCGCGCCGGCGGCGGCAGCCAGACCCTCTCTGCCCTGCGCCCCCGGAAGGTGGTCCTGTACTTCTACCCCAAGGACAACACCCCCGGCTGCACCACCGAAGCGCTGGACTTTACCGCCCTGGCCGATGAATTTGAAGCCGCCGGGGCGGTGGTGCTGGGCGTCTCGCGCGACCCTGTCTCCCGGCACGAGAAGTTTCGCGACAAGCACGGGCTGAAGGTCATGCTGCTGTCCGACGAGGACGGCCGGGTCTGCGAGGCATATGGGGTATGGCAGGAAAAAACCAACTACGGGCGCAAGTACATGGGCATCGTGCGCACCACCTTCCTGATCGACGGCGATGGCAAGGTGGCGCGCATCTGGCCGAACGTCCGGGTGAAGGGCCATGCCCGGGAAGTGCTGGAGGCGGTGCGCGCGATGTGATGAGGTGCCGGCGGCGGTAACGGCCGGGCCTGTCGGCAGTTTGTTGCCACCTCCAAGCCCTTTTCCGCCCGCCGGGCGGTTGGGGCTGAGGCGGGGCTTGCGGCCGCTGGCGCGAATTTGCTAGCACGATCGGGCCGCGGGGCCGGGGATGCCCCGCGGAGGGGGACATGGGACCGGGGCCCGCAGGTTGCCAGGACGCATCGCACAGAAGATCCATACGTGGCTGGGGAAGCGTTTTCCCGAAAAGCGCCTCTTCCTGCGCACCGATTCCGGGACCCGCTTCGTCCGACTCACCCCGGCGCGCCAGCTTCTGGCCTGGAGCGGCGCCGGCGCGCTTGTGGCATGGTCGATCATCGCCACCTCGTTCCTGCTCATCGACAGCATCGGCTCGGGCAACCTGCGCGATCAGGCGCAGCGCGAACGGCTGCTCTACGAGACCCGCCTCAACGAGCTTTCGGCCGAGCGCGACGCCCGCGCCGCAGAGGCGAAAAGCGCGCAGGAACGCTTCAACATGGCACTCGGGCAGGTTTCGGCGATGCAGCTGGAACTTCTGAAAGGCGAAGACCGCCTGCGTGAGCTGGAACAGGGCATCGAGGCCGTCCAGGCCACCTTGCGCCGCACCATCAGGGAACGCGACGAAGCCCGCGCCGAGGCCGAACGGCTGCAGGCGCGACTTTCCGGCGAGCCCGGCGGCGAAGCCCTGCCCGCGACCTCTGCCGAAGATACCGCCGCCACGGTGGATTTCCTGGCCGCCGCGCTTTCCGAAACCGCGTCCCAGCGCGACGCAATCGCCGAAGAAGCCGAGAGCGCCCGCGCCCGGGTGGCCGAGCTGGAGATGGAGCAGAAGCTGCTCTACGAAAAGAACGACCGCATCTTTTCCCAGCTCGAGGATGCCGTCAGCCTTTCTCTGGAACCGCTTGACAAGATGTTCCGCGCCGCCGGCCTGCCCACCGAGCAGATCCTCGACACCGTCCGGCGCGGCTACTCGGGCCAGGGCGGCCCGCTGATGCCGCTCACCTTCTCCACCCGCAGCGAAGAGCCCGACCCCGACAGCATCCGCGCCAATGCCATCCTCCAGCGGCTGGATCTTCTGAACCTCTATCGCATCGCCGCCGAAAAGGTGCCGCTGGTGCTGCCGCTGAAATCGCCCTACCGGCTGACCAGCCCCTACGGGCCGCGCTGGGGCAGGATGCACAAGGGGCTCGACATGGCCGCGCCCTACGGCACCCCGATCTACGCCCCCGCCGACGGCGTGGTCGTATTCGCCGGCTGGTCCAAGGGCTACGGGCGGCTGACCAGGATCCGCCACGAGTTCGGCATCGAGACGCGCTATGCGCATCAGGCCAAGATCCGCGTGAAAGTGGGGCAAAGGGTCTCGCGCGGAGAGCGGATTGGTGATATGGGAAGTTCCGGTCGCTCCACCGGCAGCCACGTGCACTACGAAATCCGCGTGAACGGCAAAGCCACCAACCCGATGAAGTTCATCAAGGCAGGGAAAAATGTTTTCTAAAAGCAGAATCAACGAACCCGGCGCGAAACAGCCGGGCGAGACGGAGAAAACCGTCGTGCCCGAAGCAACGGCCAAGTCTCCTGCGCCCGAATTCACGCCCTCCACGCCGAAATCGAAGCCTCCGGCATCGGTCCTCTCGTCCGATCTGACAGTGATCGGCAACCTCAAGACCACCGGCGACATCCAGATCGAGGGCACCGTCGAGGGCGACATCCGCGCTCATCTGCTTACCGTGGGCGAAGGCGCCACGGTGCGCGGCGAATGCGTTGCCGATGACGTGGTGGTGAACGGCCGCGTGGTGGGAAGGGTGCGTGGGCTGAAGGTCCGGCTGACCTCGACCGCCCGGGTCGAGGGCGACATCATCCACAAGACCATCGCCATCGAATCGGGCGCCCACTTCGAGGGCTCGGTGCAGCGCCAGGAAGACCCGCTGCAAAAGAGCGCCTCCGGGCCGCAGAAAACCGCCGCCCCGGCCGCGCCGGGCAGCTCCGGGAAGGGCTGACGCCCCTTTTCCCACAGGGCTTCGGGGCGCCGCGCGACGGCGCCCTTTTCATGCGGTCTGCTGCCCCTCCCTCGGGCCGCTCGCTACCGGAGGGTGCGGCGGTAGAGATGCCAGGTGGCATGCCCCAGCACCGGCAGCACCAGGAACAGGCCGAGGAACATCGGCACCATCGCCGCCAGCGTCAGCGCGCCGATGATCACGCCCCAGACCAGCATCACCGGAAAGTTCTGCCGCACCGTCTGCAGGCTGACCAGCATGGCGGTGACGAAATCCACCTCGCGGTCCAGCAGCATCGGCAGGCTCATCACGGTAAGCGAAAACAGCAGGAAGGCAAGGACAGCGCCCACGCCAAGCTCGACCGCGATCATCGTCATGCCGCGCGGGGTCCAGAGCATGTCGAGCGACGAGGTGATGTTCATCATCACCGACGGGCCCATGAACAGCGCAAAGATCATGTGGGCAAGGAAGGTCCAGAACAGGAAGTAGATCACGATGATCGCGCCCATCCAGGGCAGCTGCCTGTCCTTCTCGCGGACGACCGCGCCAAGGATTGCCCGAAGAGACAGCGATTCGCCCGTCTCCAGCCGCCGGCTGACCTCGTAGAACCCCACCGCAGCGAAAGGCGCCACCAGCGGGAAACCCAGCGACAGCACCAGCGTCCAGGCCAGGGCTCCGGCCGAGAACCGGATCATCAGCCACCCGGCGGCCACGTAGATGGAGGTAAAAAGGATACCCGTGGCCGGAGCGGTGCGGAAATCGCTCCAGCCGGCCTGGAGTACGGCCACGAGATCGCCCAGCCTCACACGGCCGATGTCCGGCAGAGGCGAAGCGGCAGCGATGTCATGGGGGTGTTCGCGCGTCCCCGTCATGGCCCGAGGCTAGCGGGGCGCGGGATTCGGATCAAGCGTGCCGATTCTTTTGTGGAATTCCAATCGGTTAACCGGAAGAAGCCGCCTCGGCACGGGATTTTCCGGCCACGTTCATCGCCAGGGTGGCGGCCATGAAGGCGTCGAGGTCGCCATCCAGCACGCCCTGGGTGTCGGAGGTCTCGACCCCGGTCCGCAGGTCCTTCACCATCTGGTAGGGCTGCAGCACGTAGGAGCGGATCTGGTTGCCCCAGCCGGCCTCGCCCTTGGCCTCGTGCTGTTCCTGGATCGCCTCGTTGCGCTTGCGCATTTCCAGCTCGTAGAGCCGCGATTTCAGCGCCGCCATGCAGTTGGCGCGGTTCTGGTGCTGGGACTTCTCGGAACTGGTGACCACGATGCCGGTGGGTATATGGGTGATGCGCACCGCCGAGTCGGTGGTGTTCACATGCTGCCCGCCCGCGCCCGAGCTGCGGTAGGTGTCGATCCGCAGGTCGGCGGGGTTGATCTCGATCTCGATATTGTCGTCGATCACCGGATAGACCCAGACGCTGGCAAACGAGGTGTGACGCCGGGCAGACGAGTCGTAGGGCGAGATGCGGACCAGCCGGTGCACCCCGCTTTCACCCTTCAGCCAGCCATAGGCGTTGGGACCGATGATCTTGTAGGTGACCGACTTGATGCCGGCCTCCTCGCCCGGGTTCTCGGAAATCAGCTCCACCTTGTAGCCGTGCTTTTCGGCCCAGCGCACATACATCCGCGCCAGCATTGCCGCCCAGTCGCAGCTTTCCGTGCCGCCGGCGCCGGCGTTGATTTCGAGGAAGGTGTCGTTGCCGTCGGCCTCGCCGTCCAGCAGCGCCTCGATCTCCTTCTGCGCGGCGCGCTCGGCCAGCGCCTTGAGCGCGGCTTCCGCCTCGGCCACCACCTCCTCGTCGCCCTCGGCCTCGCCCAGCTCGATCAGATCGATGTTGTCCTGCAGCTCGGTCTCGATGGACTTCACCGTCTCGATCCGGTCAACCAGCATCTGCCGGTCGCGCATCAGCTTCTGGGCGCGCTCGGGATCGTTCCACAGGTCCGGATCCTCGATCATGGCGTTGAACTCCTCCAGCCGGTGGCTGGCGGTCTCCCAGCCCATCCGCTGCTTGAGCAACTCGACCGATTTCCCGATCGCCTCGACCGTATTCGCCGTTTCTGCGCGCATGTCTTCCGGATCCGTCCATTCCTGACGCCTGCTGATAGCAACGCCGCCCCCGCGCGGCAAGCGCCACCGGCACCACCTGCCCGCCGGGCGGGCATCTCTGCCCGTGGAAGAGGGCACAGGCCACGCCATCCGCGCCCGAACGTCCGTGGCGACGCCCCCGCGCGGCGGCCCTCAGTAAAGCCCGCCCGAGGAGAGCGTGCCGAAATCGGCCTTCTTCGGCACCACCACCACCTGGCCCGATGACGTCTTGACGGTGGTGCCCTGGTTGTCCACCTCGCCGGGCTCGAACAGCAGCAGGTTGGAGCCCATGGCAAACCCGCCGTCGAGGCTGACGCCGAAGACCGGCTCTTCTCCCTCGCGGAAATACTCGGCCACCACGTTATCGCCCTCGGCATCGTCGGGCAGGCGCTCGCCGGTGAACCGGTCGATCTTGATGAAGCGCCCGCCCGGCGGCACCTTGAACGGACCGCCGCCGTATTTCTCGGTGGCCTTCTGCATGAAATCGTTGAACACCGGCGCACACATCGAGCCCCCGAAGGCCCCCTTCCCCAGCGAGCGCGGCTGGTCGAAACCCATGTAGCAGCCGGCAACGATGTTCGAGGTGAAGCCGGTGAACCATACGTCGCGGGCATCGTTGGTGGTGCCGGTCTTGCCGGCCACCGGCACCGGCAGGTCGATCCGCCCCGCCGCGGTGCCGCGCTGCACCACCCCCTCCATCATCGAGGTCAGCTGGTAGGCGGTGACCGCATCGATCACCCTCTCGCGGTTGGAGACGATCCTCGGCCCCAGCCCGGGGGGCAGTTCGGGGCTGTCGCAATCGAGGCAGATCCGCCGGTCGTGCCGGTAGATGGTGCGCCCCCAGCGGTCCTGCACCCGGTCGACCAGCGTGGGCTCCACCCGCTCGCCGCCATTGGCGAACATCGCATAGGCCGCGACGATGCGGAACAGGGTGGTTTCCTGCGCCCCCAGCGCATTGGCCAGAAAGGGCTCCATCCGGTCATAGACGCCGAAACGCTCGGCATACCGGGCGACCACATCCATGCCCACCTCGCGCGCCAGGCGCACGGTCATCAGGTTGCGCGAGCGCTCGATGCCGGTGCGCAGCGGCGTCGGACCGAAGAATTTGTCCGAGGCGTTCTTGGGCCGCCACACCCCTTCGGGAGTATCGATCTCGATCGGGGCATCGACGATGATGGTGGCCGGAGTGAAGCCCGAATCGAGCGCGGCCGCATAGACGAAGGGCTTGAAGTTGGAGCCCGGCTGGCGCGTGGCCTGGGTGGCGCGGTTGAACACCGAGTCCTGATAGGAAAAGCCGCCCTGCATGGCCAGAACCCGGCCGGTGTTGACATCCATCGCCATGAAGGCGCCCTGCAGCTCGGGCACCTGGCGCAGCGACCAGCGCAGGAAGGCCCCGTCGGAGGCGCGCGCCAGCTTCGCCACCAGCACCACGTCGCCCACCTCCACCAGGTCGGCGGCCACCCGCGCCTTGCGGCCAAGCCTGCCGTCGGGCAGCAGCTTGCGCGCCCAGGTGACATCCTCGGGCGGAATCCAGTAGCCCTCTTCGGTCTCCTCCAGCCCCTCGATTCCGACCCGCGCCGAGGTCCTGCTCAGCTCCAGCACCACCGCCGGATACCAGCCCTCGATGTCGCGCGGCACCTTCGCCTCGGCCAGCGCCTTGCGCCAGGCGGCCTCGTCGGCCAGCACCTCGGGCGGCAGTTTCAGGCCGGTGCCCCGCCACATGCCCTGCTTGCGGTCGTATTCCTCCAGCCGCTGGCGCAGGGCGCGGGCGGCCTCCACCTGAAGCTCCGGGTCCACCGTGGCGCGGATCGTCAGCCCCCCGGTGAAAAACTCTTCGGCACCGAAATCACGGCTCAGCTGGCGGCGGATCTCGTCGGTGAAATAGTCGCGCGGCGGCAGCTGGGCGCGGAACGGCGGGTAATCGCCGTTCTGGACCGATTTCAGCGGCTCGGCCTGGGCGGCCTCCATGGTGGCGCGATCGATGTAGCCGTTCTCGTACATCTCCTTGAGAACGAAATTCCGCCGCTTGGTCAGGCGTTCCTTGCCGCGTACCGGATGATATTTGCCCGGCGCCTGCGGCATGGAGGCCAGCATCGCGGCCTCGGCGGCCGAGAGCTCCTCCAGCGTCTTGTTGAAATAGGTCTGCGCCGCCGCGGCAACGCCAAAGCTGTTCTGGCCGAGGAAGATCTCGTTGAGGTAGAGCTCGAGGATCTTGTCCTTGCTGAGGGTCTTTTCCAGCCGGCTGGCAAGGATCAGCTCCTTGATCTTGCGCTCCGCCGAGCGGTCCGAGGACAGCAGGAAGTTCTTCATCACCTGCTGGGTGATGGTGGAGGCCCCGCGCAGCCGCGCCCCGCGCGCCGCCTGCACCAGAGCCGCGAGCATGCCGCGCACGTCATAGCCCGGATGCTTGTAGAAATTCTTGTCCTCTGCCGAGATGAAGGCGTTCTTGACCAGGTCCGGGATCTCGTCGATCGGCACGAAGAGGCGGCGTTCGCGGGCGAACTCGTCCATCAGCTTCCCCTCGCCCGAATAGATGCGGCTGATGGTCGGGGGCTCGTACTGCGCCAGCTGCTCGTAGCTGGGCAGATCGCGGCCATACGCCCAGAAGACGCCGCCGATGGCCAGCGCCGCCATGAAGATGCCGAGCGTCAGCCAGCTGAAAATGGCGCCCAGGAAACCGAGGATGAAACGTATCACCTTGCCCTCTCCAAACCTCTGCCCTTCCTATACCCAACCCGGGAAAGGGTCAAAACGATCAGACGATCTCCGGGGCCGGTTCAGCGCCGGCGCAGCCGGGCCCTGGCGGCATCCTCGGCGGCCCAGCTGCGCAGGGCCTGCACGATGCCCCCGGCCGCCCTGCGCCGCCACTGCGGATCCTGAAGCTGCGTCAGGTCGCTGGGCGAGGACATGAACCCGAGCTCGATCAGAACCGAAGGGATGTCGGGCGCCTTGAGCACCGAGAACCCGGCCGAAAGCCGGGGCCGCTTGTGCACGCCGATGGTCGAGGCCAGCCCCTCGACCAGCGCATCGGCCAGGGCATCGGTGCGCGGGGCGGTCTCGGTGCGGGCCAGATCCATCAGCACCCCGGCGATCACGTCGTCCTGGCGGGTCAGGTCCACCCCGGCCAGCAGATCGGCCCTGTCGTGGCGCTCGGCCAGCTTCTGAGAGGCGATATCGGAGGCACGCTCGGACAGGGTGTAGATGGTGGCCCCGGTGGCCCGGCCGGCCACCAGCGCATCGGCATGAAGCGACAGGAAGACATCGGCCCCGGCGGCGCGGGCGATGGAGATCCGCGCCTCCAGCGGCACGAATTCGTCGCCCTCGCGGGTCAGCACCACCTCGAAGCCGCCGGCCCTGAGCAGCGCCTCCTTGAGTTCGCGCGCGAAGGTCAGCATCAGGTCGGCCTCGGCCACCTCGCCGCGTTCGGCGCCGGGGTCGATGCCGCCGTGGCCCGGGTCGAGCACCACCACCAGCGGGCGCTGGCCGAGCGGGCGCGGGCGCACCGCCGGGGCGCCCTCGAGCGGGGCAAACAGCGCCCCCTCCGGGGCGCCGGCGCGGGCGGCGTATTCCTCGGGGGTGGCGGGCACGAGGCGCAGCAGCACCGTGGCGCTGCCCGTGGGCTCGGTCTGCAGCGCGGCGGTGTCCAGCTTCAGCGGCGCGGCCAGATCGAGCACCATCCGCGACCAGCCGGGGCGGATGACGCCGAAGCGCAGCGCCGAAACCTTGCCCGAGCCGCCCGCCAGCGCTTCGGGGTCCAGCCCGCCCCAGTCGACCTCGTTGAAATCCAGCACCAGCCGGCGCGGCGCATCGAGGGTGAAGACACGGTAGGGCACCGCCACCGTCAGCGGCAGGACAAGCTCCACCCCGCCGCCCGGCGTATCGCGCAGCACGGCGCCCTCCGTGCGCACCCGCGCCAGCGCCGAAAGCTCCTGCGCGCCGGCAGGCGCCGCGGGCAGCCACGCCCACAGGGCCACCGCCAGTATCAACCGAAGCAATCCGCTCATGCCACCTGCCGTTTTCGGGCCTTATACCGCAGGGCGCGGTGGCGGCAAACGGCTATCGCGCCGCCAGGAAGGCCTTCAGCCGCGCCAGCCCCTCGCGGATGTCCCCGGGGCTGCGCGCATAGGAAAGGCGCAGCGTGCCATGGCCGCGAGCGGGGTCGAAATCGAGCCCCGGGGTCACCGCCACCCCGGCGCGCTCGAGGATCTCGGCGGCAAAGGCGCGGCTGTCGGAGGTGAAGCCGGAGACATCGGCATAGATGTAGAACGCCCCGTCGGGCGGGGCGAAGGAGGCAAGCCCCGCCTCGCGCAGCCCCTCCATCATCAGCTGGCGGTTCTCGCGATAGACGGCGACGTTGCGCTCCAGCTCGTCGGTGCATTCCAGCGCCGCCAGCGCCGCCACCTGAGAGGCATGCGGCGGACAGATGAAGAGGTTCTGGGCCAGCCGCTCGATGGTGCGCACATGCCCTTCGGGCACTACCATCCAGCCCACCCGCCAGCCGGTCATGGAGAAATACTTGGAAAACGAGTTGATGACATAGACGTCATCGCTGATTTCCAGCGCCGAGACCGCCCGGCCCTCGTACTGGATGCCGTGGTAGATCTCGTCCGAGATGAAGGCCGCGCCGCGCGCCTGAACCGCCTCGATCAGCGCCCGCAGCGCCTGGTGCCCCAGCATGGTGCCCGAGGGGTTGGCCGGCGAGGCCACGATCAGCCCCGAGAGATCCTCCGGCAGGTCTTCGGGAACCGGCTGAAAACGGTTTTCCGGGGCGGTGGGGATGCCCACCGCCTCCAGGTCGAGGGCGTGCAGGATCTGCCGGTAGGAGGGGTATCCCGGCTCGCCCAGCCCCACCCTTTCGCCGGCATCGAACAGCGCCGTGAAGGCGAGGATGAACCCGGCCGAAGAGCCGGTGGTGACCACCACGCGCGCCGGGTCCAGATCGAGCCCGTACCAGCGCCTGTAAAGGGCGGCGATGCCGGCGCGCAGCTCGGGCAGGCCCAGCGCCACGGTATAGCCCAGCTGGCCCGCCTCCAGCGCCGCCGCCAGTGCCGCGCGCGCCCCGCGCGGGGCCGGGGTGCCGGGCTGGCCCACCTCCATGTGGATGACATGGCGCCCCGCCGCCTCGGCCCGGCGCGCCGCCTCCATCACGTCCATCACGATGAAAGGGTCTATTTCGCTTCGCTTCGAAGTCTTCACCTTGCGTCCCGCCCTGCTTTTCCGCCCTCGGCCTCGATCTCGGCGGCGCGCGCCTCGACCAGTTCGACGATGTGATCGATCATCGCCTCGTTGCTCAGCTTGTGGTCCTGGCGGCCGGCGATGTAGACCATCCCCGCTCCCGCCCCGCCGCCGGTGAAGCCGATATCCGTCATCAGCGCCTCGCCGGGGCCGTTGACCACGCAGCCGATGATAGACAGGCTCATGGGCGTCTTGATGTGGGCCAGACGCTCTTCGAGCCGCTCCACGGTGGCGATCACGTCGAAACCCTGGCGCGCACAGGAGGGGCAGGCGATGATGTTGACCCCGCGGTGGCGCAGGCCCAGCGATTTCAGGATCTCGTAGCCCACGCGCACCTCCTCCACCGGATCGGCGCTCAGGGAGACGCGGATGGTGTCCCCGATCCCGGCCCACAGCAGGCTGCCCAGTCCGATCGCCGATTTCACCGTGCCCGCGTGCAGACTGCCGGCCTCGGTGATGCCCAGATGCAGCGGCGCGTCGGTGGCCTCGGCCAGCTGCTGGTAGGCGGCCACGGTCATGAACACGTCCGAGGCCTTCACGGAAACCTTGTATTCGTGAAAGTCGTGCTCTTCGAGAATGCGGATATGGTCGAGCGCGCTTTCCACCATCGCCTCGGGGCAGGGCTCGCCGTATTTTTCCAGCAGGTGCTTCTCCAGGCTGCCGGCATTGACGCCGATGCGGATCGAGCAGCCGTGATCGCGCGCCGCGGCGATCACCTCGGCCACCCGCTCGGGCTTGCCGATGTTGCCGGGGTTGATGCGCAGGCAGGCCGCGCCGGCCTCGGCCGCCTCGATGGCGCGGCGGTAGTGGAAATGGATGTCGGCCACGATCGGCACCGGGCTTTCGGCGACGATCTCCTTCAGCGCCCGGGTGGCCGCCTCGTCGGGCACCGAGACGCGCACGATGTCGGCCCCGGCCTCGGCGGCGGCCTGCACCTGGGCCACGGTGGCGGCCACGTCGGAGGTGACGGTGTTGGTCATGGTCTGCACCGTGATCGGCGCATCGCCGCCCACCGGCACCGGGCCCACGCTGATCCGGCGCGAGCGGCGGCGCGCGATGTCGCGCCAGGGGCGGATCGGGTTGTGCGACATGTAAAGAAGCCCTCGCGAGATGTTCTCAGTGGCTGAGATAGAACCCCCGCGCCGGGGAGGCAATGGCGTGCATCCGTTTCCCGGCGCGAAAGCGCCCTGCCCGCCGGCCGAGGCAGGCCGAATCTTGCCCGCGTTCCTTGCGCCCCGAGGCCCCCTGCCGGCGCTGTTTCGGGGGCGCTGCCCCCGCCGCCCGTGCGGGCGGCTCCCCCGGAGTATTTCGGCAAGGTGAAGAACGCTCCGGAACGGCGAAGACGGGCTGCACGCGGAAGGCCCGGATACGCCCCTGCCCTATTCCTCGGCCGCCCGGGCCTGGGCCACGGCGATGAAGCGGGCAAGATCGACGTCCTTGCCCAGATCGGCCACCTGGAAGCGCGAAGAGAGCTCCTCGGCGCTGAGCACGAGGTTCTTGACGACGCTGGGCCCCTCGCCCGCCGGGCCGTATGTCTGCCCCCCCACCATGAAATAGACCGAGCCCGCATTGCCGGCGCGCAGCACCGGGGGGTCTTCGGTGGCGGGGATCACGTAGCGCTCGCCGGCATCGAGGATCTTTTCGAACAGCACCGTGCCGTCGGCGGCGCGCACCCGCACCCAGGAGGGGCGCACCGCGAACAGCACCACCTCGGGCGCCTCCTCGGCCACCACCTGGACGGAGGCCGAGGCGGCATCGATGGCGGCGCTGACCTCGGTATCCTCGGGCGGAGCGGAGGCGGCCACCTGCGGCAGGGGCTCGCTGCGCAGCGGCCGGGCGGCCAGCGCCCCGACAGTGGTGGGATCGAGCGTGGCGATGGGGGCGTCGCGGGCCACCAGCACCGGCACGTCCAGCGCCTCGGGGCGGTAGAGCCTGTCCAGCGCGTCGGCGCCGGGCGCGAGCAGACCCGAGGTTTCCTCGAGCGCGGCCAGCACCTCGGCGTCGGGCTCGATGACGTCGACGGCGGAGGCCACGGCGGGGGCCTGTTCGACCGGGGCGAACTGGACCTTCTGGATTTCCCTGAATACCGACCAGCCGCCGTAGCCGATCACCACGATCAGCGACAGCAGCACCAGAACCGAGCCGATGGCACCCGGCTCGATGCGCGAGATCAGCCCCTCGCCCCGGGGAACGAAAAGCGCATCCGGATCGCCCAGGCCGCGGGCCTGGCCGGGCCGCTCGGCCGTGGCGGAGCCGCGGGGCGCGGAAGCGGCAGGCGACATGCCGTGGGAGGTGCTGAAATTGCTTTCCTTGCAGAACTGCGCATAGGCCCATTCGGGGTCGAGGCCGAGGTAGCGGGCATAGGAGCGCACGTAGCCGGCAATGAAGCCCTGGGTTTCGAAGGCGGTCGGGTCGGCGTTCTCGATGGCGGCGATGTAGGTGGCCTTGATCTTGAGTTCGCGCTGGACGTCGAGCAGCGATTTTCCGAGTGTGGCGCGCTCGCCCCGCATGACATCGCCGAGGCGCAGCTCGAAATCGTCAAAACCCTTCGGTTTTGCCTGTACTTCTTCCGGAGGAGATGACCTCCTGCCGATCATAGCCCCTGCCCCATGATTTCAGCATCCCCGGTCGCGGGCGATTCGAATCCCCGCCTCGCGTATTGTGAGAAACCTTATCACAGTGCAAGCCCGTTTGCACCGGGCGCGACGTTCAGGCGGACAGTTCGGCGCGATTCAGCGCACATTGCGACCACAGCTCGTCGAGCGCCTTCACCAGCCGGTCGATCTCGTCGGGGCCGTGCACCGGCGAGGGCGTGAAGCGCAGCCGCTCGGTGCCGCGCGGCACGGTGGGGAAGTTGATCGGCTGCACGTAGATGCCATGCTCTTCCAGCAGCAGATCCGAGAGCTTCTTGCAATGGACCGGATCGCCCACATGCACCGGCACGATATGGCTGCCGTGGTCGATGATCGGCAGGCCCAGGGCCTTGAGGCGCATCTTCAGCGTCTTCGCCCGGCTCTGGTGCAGTTCGCGAATTTCCCGGTCGCCCTTGAGATGGCGCACCGAAGCCGCCGCGCCGGCCGCCACCGCCGGCGGCAGCGAGGTGGTGAAGATGAAGCCCGGCGCATAGGAGCGGATCGCATCCACCATCCGCTCGGAGGCCGCAATGTAGCCGCCATGCACCCCGTAGGCCTTGGCCAGGGTGCCGTTGATGATGTCGACGCGCCCCATCAGCCCGTCGCGCTCGGCCACGCCGGCGCCGCGGGGGCCGTACATGCCCACCGCGTGCACCTCGTCGAGATAGGTGAGCGCGCCGAATTCCTGCGCGAGATCGCAGATTTCCTCGATCGGGCCGAAGTCGCCGTCCATCGAGTAGATCGATTCGAAGGCGATCAGCTTGGGCGCCTCCGGGTCGTCGGCGGCGAGAAGCTCTCGCAGATGCGCCACGTCGTTGTGGCGGAAGATGCGCTTGGCCCCGCCGTTGCGGCGGATGCCCTCGATCATCGAGGCGTGGTTGAGCTCGTCGGAATAGATGATCAGCCCGGGAAACAGCCTGGGCAGGGTGGAAAGCGTGGCATCGTTGGCGATATAGGCCGAGGTGAACAGCAGCGCCGCCTCCTTGCGGTGCAGATCGGCCAGCTCGGCCTCCAGCTGCTTGTGGTAGATGGTGGTGCCCGAAATGTTGCGGGTGCCACCGGAACCCGCGCCGGAACGTTCGATCGCCTCGTGCATGGCGGCAAGAACCGCCGGATGCTGGCCCATGCCGAGGTAGTCGTTGCCGCACCAGACGGTGATCTGGCGGTCTTCCCCGTCGGGGCGATGCCAGACCGCATGGGGAAAGGAGCCGTTCAGCCGCTCGATGTCGATGAAGGTGCGATACCGCCCCTCCTGATGCAAGCGGTCGATGGCGGCTTGAAGCCTGTCTTCGTAATTCAACGGTCTCTCCCCCGAGGCCACATATTCAGCTTTTCATATGCCTTACGCGCATTCGGCGCGAAAAGCCACTCCAAACAGCGCGCCGATACCATATGCCGCGCCCGCCAGGCGCAAGCCGCAGTTTCGCTCCGCGGTCGATCATGCCCTCAATCGCGCCCCGGGAAATTGACCTCGGTCAATCCGCACCGGGGGCCGCCGGTTCATTGTGCTGGACAGGGCAATTCCCCCTGCTAACGTGACGCGAAAAGCCTCAGGAGTTCCGCGCATGAATCTCGACGACGTGCTCGCCCGCATCGACCACGAGCTGCCCCGGGCCACCGAAAGGCTGCTGCAGCTTCTGCGCATTCCCTCGATCTCCACCGATCCGGCCCATGCGGAGGAATGCGACCTTGCCGCCGACTGGCTGGTGGCCGACCTTGCCAGCATCGGACTTGACGCTCGGAAGCACCCCACCCCGGGCCACCCGATGGTGGTGGCGCATGGCGGCGAGGGCGGCCCGCATCTGGTGTTCTACGGCCACTACGACGTGCAGCCCGTCGACCCGATCGAACTGTGGCGGCGCCCCCCCTTCGAGCCGGCGGTGGAAGACACCCCGAAGGGCAAGGTTATACGCGGGCGCGGGGCCTCGGACGACAAGGGCCAGCTGATGACCTTCATCGAGGCCTGCCGGGCCTGGAAGGCGGTGCACGGGGCCCTGCCCTGCCGGATCACCATCTTCCTCGAAGGCGAGGAGGAATCGGGCTCGCCCTCGCTGGTGCCCTTCATGCGCCGCCATGCCGACGAGCTGCGCGGCGACATCGCGCTGATCTGCGACACCGGCCTGGTGGGAGAGGACACCCCCGCCATCGTCACCATGCTGCGCGGGCTGCTGGCCGAGGAGCTCACCATCACCGGCCCCGACAAGGACCTGCACTCGGGCATGTACGGCGGCGCGGCCGTCAACCCCATCGCGGTGCTGGCGCGCATCATCGCCAGCCTGCACGACGAGCAGGGGCGCATCACCCTGCCCGGCTTCTACGACGGGGTGCCGGAGATGCCGCAGGAGATCCTCGATCAGTGGCAGGCCATCGGCTTCGACGAGGAGAGATTCCTGCGCGAGGTCGGGCTGTCGCAGCCGGCCGGCGAGAAGGGGCGCTCGGTGCTCGAGATGATCTGGTCGCGCCCCACCTGCGAGGTGAACGGGATCACCGGCGGCTACACCGGCGAGGGGTTCAAGACGGTTCTGCCGGCCAGCGCCTCGGCCAAGATCAGCTTCCGCCTTGTGGGCCGGCAGGACCCGCACGAGATCCGCAAGGCCTTTCGCGCCCATGTGCGCTCCATGCTGCCGCCCGACTGCGAGGTGGAGTTTCTCGGCCACGGCGCAGCACCGGCGGCGCAGATGTCGACCGACGATCCGGCCTTCGAGAAGGCCCGCCGGGCGCTGTCGGAAGAATGGCCGCGCCCGGCGGCCTATGTGGGCTGCGGCGGCTCGATCCCGATTGCCGGGCTGTTCAAGGAAATCCTCGGCATGGACGCGATGCTGATCGGCTTCGGCAAGGACGACGACGCGATCCACTCGCCCAACGAGAAATACGATCTCGAAAGCTTCCACAAGGGCACGCGCAGCTGGGCGCGGATCCTGGCCGCGCTGACGGGCTGAGGCCGGGGGCGGTGCCTGCGGCTACAGGCGCACCAGCTTGACGGCCAGCAGAACGAAGGGCGCGGCGTGCAGCAGGAAGTCGAAGATGTCGATCGGGCGCTTCAGCGTGCCCGCCCTGATCATCTTGATCTTTTCCCAGATGTGCGGCTCGGGGAAGAAGGGGGCAAGCCCCAGCGTCAGTGCCGCGAGCACCGCATAGGACAGCGGCATCTGGTCTATCAGTTCAAGCATCGGGGGACCTCCGGGCAAGCCCCAGGCGCGCCAGCTTGGCCAGCAGCACAAGCCACGGCGTGCCATGCAGGGCAAGATCGAAGATGTCGATGCCGCGGCTCAGCTGGCCCGCGGCAAGCATCCTGAGCTTCTCCCACACATGGGGTTCGGGGAAAAACGGCGCCAGCCCCAGAAGGGCAACCACCAGAAGGAGGGATGAGAGCGGGATTCGGTCAAGAAAGGCCATGGCGGCGATGAACCCCGGATCGGGGCCGGGGTCAAGCATTATATTCTGCTTCGTGAATATAAATTGTGGCGTAGAGCTTCTGCGCCAGCACCATTTCAAACTTCAGGCAGGCCGCATGACCAGAAGTGCCAAAGATATTTGATAGCACCTCTGCATGACCTCTGCATGTGGCCGCCCGCGCTGGCGTGGGAGGCAGCCAGCCGGGCATGAGGTTCAACAGCATCGAGCTTGCAGGTCTCGATGAGCGAGGCGATCAGAGCCCGGCTCCCGGCGCCGGCCTCATGACCGGCGGACAGGGCATTTTTCCCGTTCAGAACAATTGACAGATGCCTCAGTCTGGCCGCAGACGCACGTCACCGGCGAGGGGCAGGCCGCCGGCCTGGGCGAGAAATTCCACGATCCGGTCGATCCCCCTGCCGGTGCGAAGTTCGGCCATGACGAAGGGCCGCCCGGCGCGCATCGCCTCCACATCGGCGCGGTAGTCTTCCAGCGACACCCCCACATGGGGGGCGAGGTCCGTCTTGTTGACGATCAGCAGGTCCGAGCGGGTCAGCGCCGCGCCGCCCTTGCGGGGGATGTCCTGGCCTGCCGCCACGTCGATCACGTAGATCGTCAGGTCCACCAGTTCGGGGCTGAAGGTGGCGGCCAGGTTGTCGCCGCCCGATTCGATCAGCACCAGGTCGAGGTCGGGGAACTCGGCGCGCAGGTCGGCCAGCGCCGCGAGGTTGATCGAGGCATCCTCGCGGATCGCCGTATGCGGGCAGCCGCCGGTTTCGACGGCGCGGATGCGCCGAAGCGGCAGCGCCTGGGCGCGCATCAGGTATTCGGCATCCTCGCGGGTGTAGATGTCATTGGTGATGACGGCCATCGACAGATGCGGGGCAAGGGCGCGGCAGAGCTGCTCGGTGAGCGTCGTCTTGCCGGTGCCGACGGGGCCGCCGATGCCGACGCGCAAGGGACCATTGGGAGACGTCATGAGCGGAAGATCCTGGTCTGCATGGTTTCGTGTTCGAGGCTGGCCATGTCGGCAGCAAGGGCGCATGTGCCCAGATCGTCAAGCCCCAGGCCCTCGGCCTCGGCCGCGAGGCGCTGGATCCGCGGCGCAAGGGCGGCCAGCACCCCCTGCCCCTCGGAGTGGCCCAGCGGCACGTGGCGCACCGCGATGGTGGCCAGGTTGGTGGCGAAGTTCTGAAGGTAAAGCAGCAGGGTTTCGGCAAGCGGCAGGCCGGCGCGCCGGGCCGCCGCCCCCACCGCCACCGGCAGCGGCCATTCGGGCAGCACCGCCTCGCCGCTTCCCTTCAGCGCCTGCACGAAGGCCGCCCCCTGGGCGCGGGTTTCGCGGGCCCGCTCGGCCCCGGCGGCCAGCGCCAGCGCCAGATCGGCCAGTTCGGCGCGCGCGGCATCGGTCTCGGCCCGCCAGCTGGCGGCAAGCAGGATCGCATCGTTGCGCCCGCTGCCATGGGCAAGGATGTCGGCCAGCCAGCCCTGCAGATCGGCGGCACTTGCGATGCGGCCCGCGGCCACCTCGGCCTCGAGCCCGTGCGAGAAGGCGAAGCCGCCGGTGGGAAAGGCCGGGCTCAGCCAGCGGGCAAGGGTGAGCAGCGCGCCGTGGTCCATGGCCGGGCTCAGTGGCTGTGGCCGTGGGTGCGCCCGTGGCCATAGGCGCCGCCCTCGGGGGTGAAGGGCTCAACCACCTCTTCGATGTGTCCGCCAAGCTGCTCGATCATCTGCCGCAGGACATGGTCGCGCGCGATGAGCAGGCGGTGGGGCTCGATCTGGCAGGGGGTGTGGCGGTTGCCGACATGCCAGGCGAGGCGGGGCAGATCGCCGGTGATCTGGTAGAGGGGCTCGGAGGCGGCGATCACCTCGATCAGCCGGTCATCCTCGAGCACGAAAGCATCGCCCTGGTTCAGCGAGACGGTTTCGGGCAGGTCCACGAGGAAGTCCTCGCCCGAATCCGTGGTCAGGCGCTTGCGGCGCAGGAAACGGGCCTCGCAGGCGAGGGTGACGGTATCGGCCGCGCCCGACCACTGGCCGGCGCGGTGGAGAGCGCGGGCGGTGGGAATGCCCCCACC
>WFPZ01000251.1 GCA_015487335.1 Paracoccaceae bacterium | reverse complement strand
TGCTCTCCATGGCCACGATGAACATCGTCTTCTGCCTGACCTCGTCCCTGAACAGCCTGTCGAAATCGGGAATGTTCTCTCTCAGAACCTCGTAAAAGACATCCGCCGCCTTCAAATAATCCATTGCACTGTCGGCTCCATGAAAATATCCACCGACAGTTGCATCTTTTCGCGCCTGCGTATCCCGCAATCGCGCCCGCCCCGTTCACGACTTCGTGACAACCTCCGGCAGCGCTGGCGATGACAAGCGGGCGACAGGCCCGCTCAGGCCACCATCTGCTCGGCAGCGCGCAGATCCACGCTCACCAGCTGGCTGACGCCCGGCTCGCCCATCGTCACCCCGAACAGCCGGTCCATCCGGCTCATGGTCACTGCGTGGTGGGTGATGATGATGAAGCGGGTTTCGGTGCGGCGCGTCATCTCGTCGAGCATGTCGCAAAAGCGCGTGACATTGGCATCGTCGAGCGGCGCATCCACCTCGTCGAGCACGCAGATCGGGGCGGGGTTGGCCAGGAACACCGCAAAGATCAGCGCCAGCGCGGTGAGCGTCTGCTCGCCCCCCGACAGCAGGCTCAACGTGCTGAGCTTCTTGCCCGGCGGCTGGCACATGATTTCCAGCCCGGCCTCCAGCGGGTCGTCGGATTCGACCAGCATCAACCGGGCCTCGCCGCCACCGAACAGATGCGTGAACAGGGCCGCGAAGTTGGTATTGACCTGCTCGAAGGCGGTCAGCAGGCGCTCGCGCCCCTCGCGGTTGAGGTTGGCGATGCCGGAGCGCAGCTTGCGGATCGCCTCTTCCAGATCGGCCTTCTCGCGCACCAGGGTCTCGTGCTCTTCGCGCACCTCGCGGGCGTCTTCCTCGGCGCGCAGGTTCACCGCGCCCAGAGCATCGCGCTGACGCCTGAGCCGGCCCACCTCGGCCTCCAGCGCCTCCGAATCCGGCATCTGCCCGGGGTCGGCCTGCAGGCTTTCCAGAAGCGCCCCGGGGCTCAGCTGCCGGGCCTCGGCGATGCGCTCGGCCGCCGCCAAGACCATCTCGCGCGCGGCCTCGGCCCGGGCCTCGGCGGCGGCGCGGGCCTCGCGCGCCTCGCCGGCGCGGCGCTCGGCCTCGCGCTCGGCCATCACCGCCTCGCGCAGTGCGGATTCGGCCTCGGCCAGCCTGTCGGCGGCGGCCCGGCGGCGCGTTTCGGCCTTGTCGATCGCCTCGGCCAGTTCTTCACGTCTGGCCGCAATCTCGGCGGGCGCGGCCCGGGCCTTCTCCAGTTCCTTCTCCGAGGAGGCTCGGCGCTCGGCCAGTTCGGCCATCCGCTTGCCGGCGGTTTCCAGCCGCAGGCGCCAGCCGCTGAGTTCCTTCGTCACCTCCTGAGCCCGTCGCAACCGCGCCTCGCCCTCGCGCCTGAGCTCGTCATGGGCGGCGCGCTTCGTCATCATGGTGATGCGCGCCGCCTCGACCGTCAGCTTGACCTCCTCGACCTTGCCGCGCGCCGCGTCCAGATCGCCCAGCCCGGCCATTGCCGCCTCGGCCTCCTTCAGCCGGGCACGCGCCGCTGCGGCCTCTTCCTCGTGGCGCGCCGCGGCCATGCGCAGCGATTCCAGCCGCCCGCTCTGGATGTCGCGCTCGGCCTCGGCGCGCGAGAGCGCCCGGTTGGCCTCGGTGGCGGCCAGATCGGCCTGACGGCGGGCCTCGCGCGCCGCCCGGTCGGCCTCGGTGGCCTCGGCCAGCTGCGCCTTGAGCCGCTCATGGGCCCGGGCGGCCCCCTCGGCGCGCGCATTGGCCTCTTCCAGATCCTGCCGCAACTCCTGCAGGCGATTGAGCTGCTGCATCCGCAGTGCCGCGGCCGAAGGGGCATCCTCTGCCGCGGCCCGGTATCCGTCCCAGCGCCACAGATCGCCCTGCAGGCTGACCAGCCGCTGGCCCGGCCGCAATTCTTCCTGCAGCGCCGCTCCGCGGGCGGGGTCCACCAGCCCGACCTGCCCCATGCGCCGGGCCAGAACCTCGGGCACGCTCACGTGGTTGCTCAGCGCCTCCACGCCCTCGGGAAGGGGCTGCGGGGCAGGATAGCCCGGCAGCCGCGCCCAGCCCGAGCCGCCGCCGCCCTCCAGCACCGGCGCGCGCAGATCGTCGGCCAGCGCCGCGCCCAGCGCCTTCTCGTAGCCCGGCTCGACGCGTAGCAGGTCCATCAGCTGGGTGCCCTCGGCGGCCTCGCGCTCCACCAGACGGGCGAGTGCCGCCACCTCGGCGCGCAGGGCGTTGGCCTCGCCTTCGGCCTCGGAACGGGCGGCGCGGGCCTGGGCCTCGCGGGCCTGGGCCTCGTTGCGGCGCTCGTCGGCGGCCACCAGCGCCGCTTCCGCCGCCTCCGCCGCTTCGGCCGCGGTGCGCTGGGCCTTGCGGGCCGCCTCGAAATCAGCGCGCGCGCGCGCCAGAGCGGCCTCGGCCTCGCGGGCCGCCTGACGGGCCTTGCCGGCCTCGGCTTCGTTCTTTTCCAGCGTCTTGCGGCTGTCTTCGAGCAGGCGCTGCGCCGACTGGTGGCGCGCCATCAGACGGGCGAGATCTTCGGTCAGGGCATCGAGCGCCTCCTCGCGCTCCTGCAGGAGGCGGGCCGCTTCGCGGGCCTCTTCGGCGGCGGCCTCCAGCCGCGCCCCGTGCCCCTCCGAGGCCCTGGCCAGTTCGCGCTGTTCCCATTCCAGCCGCTCGATCATCTCGCCGGCGTCGCGGTTGAGCGTCTCTTCGCGTTCGATATCAGCCCCCAGCTGGGCGATCCGCGCCTTCAGCGCCTCGATTGCCGCCTGTGCCCGGGCCTCCTGGTCGGCCAGGGCGTCGCGTTCCACCTGCAGACGCTGCAGCACCGCGGCGGCGATCGCCTCTTCCTCGCGCAGGGGCGGCAGGGCGGCCTCGCGCTCTTCGCGCACCGCGGCAGCCTGCCGGGCCAGCCGCTCGGCCTCGGCGGCGGCGCGCACCTTCTCGCCCAGCGCCGCATCGGCCGCCGCGCGCGCCTCTTCGGCCTCTTTCCAGCGCCGGTAAAGCAGCATCCCCTCCGAGCGCCGCAGCTTCTCGCCGATCTCGCGATAGCGCGCCGCCTGCCGGGCCTGGCGGGCCAGTTGCGCCAGCTGGGCCGCCAGCTGCTCCACCACGTCCTCGACCCGAAGCAGGTTCGCCTCGGCGCCCTTCAGCTTCAGCTCGGCCTCGTGGCGGCGCTGATAAAGCCCCGAGATTCCCGCGGCCTCTTCGAGGATCCGCCGCCGCGCCTTGGGGCGGGCGTTGATCAGCTCGGCAATCTGGCCCTGACGCACCAGCGCAGGGCTGTGCGCACCCGTGGAGGCATCGGCAAACAGCATCTGCACGTCGCGCGCCCGCACGTCCTTGCCGTTCACCTTGAAGGCGCTGCCGGCGTCACGGGTGATGCGACGGGTGACCTCCAGCAGGTCGGCATCGTTGAAGGCGGGCGGGGCGAGGCGCTCGGCGTTGTCGATGTGCAGCGTCACTTCCGCGAAGTTGCGCGCCGGCCGGGAGGCAGCCCCGGCGAAGATCACGTCTTCCATGCCGCCGCCGCGCATCGCCGTGGGCCGATTTTCGCCCATCACCCAGCGCAGGGCCTCCAGCAGGTTGGACTTGCCGCAGCCGTTCGGGCCGACAATCCCTGTCAGCCCCTCGGCGATCACCAGCTCCGTGGGGTCCACGAAACTCTTGAAGCCATTGAGACGAAGCTTGTTGAAACGCACCGAACGCGGCCTTTTCGGATGATTCCCGTCAAAAACTGATTGTTCTGTCCTCAAGGGGCCGAGTCAACGTCAGACATCTGGATATGGGTATATCGGCGAAGTTATCCACAAGATATGGGGCGCATTGGCCCTTTCTTCGCCCCAAGCCCCTCATCCCGCGCCATCAGGGCACCTGAGAAACCGCCCGCTTTTCAGCGCATGAACGGCAAAAATATACCACAATCGGCCGTTACTGTTTCCAGTATTGAAACAAAATCATAGGAAGGAAGGATTCACTGATGGAAACTATCATGCTCTGGGTTGCCACGAACACTTTCGTCATGCTTGCCGCCGCGGCCCTGCTGTGCGGCGTCGCCCTGATGAGCGTGCTCATGGGCCGCACCGCCAGGCG
>WFPZ01000250.1 GCA_015487335.1 Paracoccaceae bacterium | reverse complement strand
CGTTCTCGTAATTGGTGACGACAATCACCTCGTCGGTCGCAACCCGCTCGCACAGCGCCCGGGCCATGCCGCGCGCCGCCTTTCCCACCGCCACCACGAAGGTCCGGCCCGGCACCTCCGGCAGGGGGACGGCCTCCAGAGAGGCGCGCACAGTCCGGCCCGGGTCGGCCGCCGAAAGGCCGGCACGGAAGATCCTCAGGGCATCGCGTCGCATTGCATCACGCATGGGCCGAGTGCTACGCAAGACCTGCGCGGGCGTCCAGTTGCAAAGCGGAGATTCGGCAATGCTGAACTGGCGGGAAAATCTCGATGACGTACTGGACATGGCCTGGGCCACCATGCGCGGCCGCCGCGGTACGCGCGGCGGCTTCCTTGGGCTGGCGGCGCTCTCCTCCATCGACGAAGGCGCCGCGGCGGAGAGCCGGGCCATGGTGCTGCGCCGTGCCGACCGCGAGGCCCGCGTCATCGACATGCATTTCGACAGCGAAACCCCGAAGGTGAGGCTGATCGCCGCCGAATCCCGGGTGGCGGTTCAGCTCTGGGCCTCGTAGCGACGCATCCAGATTCGGCTGAACCGGGCACTGGACGCCCACCTGAGCACCAGTGTCTGATCACGGCGTCTTGGTGGGTTGCCTCGATCTCGAATGCCCGTGTGCATCACTGGCACCCCCATATCATTGTCTTTTGGTCCGGGGTAATGCGCCGATCAGTGATCTCGAAGCCGGCGCATTCCAAACACCGTGAAAATTCCGCTTCGCTCATCAGTGTTTTCCATTTGAGCTTACGCATTGACTTGCGGGGATTTCGGCGTCTGTCTCTTATCGAATGGCTAACGACAAGATGATGCACGTCACTTCGAAGGCGCGCGAGGACAGCAGGCACATCCGTTACATATTCAAGAACGCCGAGCAGGACTGCCACATCGAAAGGCTGCCCTAGCGCATCTTTCGACACATCAAACTTCCTCACTTCCGGGGCTTGGGGCAATAGATCAAAACCATGATAATCAATGTTGTCCAAAAGCGCTCGCAACTCAGTGCCGAATTTCTGATCTCCGCAGCCGATATCAGCCACCTTCAGACTGCGCCGATGGTCGCTTGAAAACGCAGCTACCAATTCGGCAGCGATACGCGCGCGTTCTTTCCAGGCTTTATGCGTTTGTTCATGAAGGTTGTATTGGCTCGCAAAACCTTTCCTGCGCCCCAAAAACCTGAAAACCCCGGCCATAGAACCCGCCTTCTCTGTTACTTCATCGCGAAGCGCCGCTTGTCATGATTGAACGCCCACTTCATATGATTACGCCTCGGTCCAAAGCGCAAGATTTGAATGCATCTGCAAAACCTGGACATCACAGCCTGAACGCTTCAATTTCGATCTGGCCTACCACACTGAGACCAAACACCCAGGGTCATCCCCGACGAGGTGCCGACAGATGCAAGCCCCCCTGCCCCTGACGCGCGAACTGGTCCTGATCGGTGGCGGTCATGCCCACGCGCTGGCCCTGCGCATGTGGGGCATGAAACCGCTGCCGGGGGTGCGCGTCAGCGTGATCAACCCCGGCCCCACCGCCCCCTATTCCGGCATGCTGCCGGGCTTCGTGGCCGGCCATTATGCGCGCGAATCGCTCGACATCGATCTGGTGCGCCTGGCCCGTTTCGCAGGCGCGCGCCTGATCGCCGGGCGCGCCGCGGGGCTTGACCGGACGACGCGCGAGGTGGTGCTGGAGGACGGCCGGCGGCTGCCCTGGCACGTGGCCTCGGTGGATATCGGCATCACCTCCGATCTGCCCGATCTGCCCGGCTTTGCCGAACACGCCACCCCGGCCAAGCCGCTCGACACCTTCGCGCAGCGGTGGACGGATTTCCTTGCCCGGGCCGCTCGCCGCGAGTTGCCGGCCCGGGTGGTGATGATCGGCGCCGGGGTGGCGGGGGTGGAGCTGGCCCTGGCCATGGAACACGCGCTGTCGCGCGCCGGCATCACGCCGGAAATCACCGTGGTGGAGCGCGCCCGTGCCCTGCCCGGCCTGCACGAGCGCACCCGCCGGGCGCTCTTCTCGCAGATGCGCAAGGCCGGCATCGCCCTGCTGGAGCAGGCCGAGATCGTCCGGGTGGAGCCTGCCGCCGTGGTGCTGGCCGACGGCCGCAGCCTGCCCTCGGCCTTCACGGTGGGCGCAGGAGGCGCGCGCCCGCAGGGCTGGCTGGCCGAAACCGGCCTGGCGCTGGAGGGCGGCTTCATCGCGGTGGACGAGACCCTGCGCTCGCTGAACACGCCAGAGGTTTTCGCGGTGGGCGATTGCGCCCATCTCGCCCATGCCCCGCGCCCCAAGGCCGGGGTCTTCGCCGTGCGCGCCGCGCCGGTGCTGTTTGACAACCTGCGCGCGGCACTCTCGGGGGGGCGGATGCGCCCCTTCCGTCCGCAGCGCGACTATCTCAAGCTGATCTCCACCGGCTCGAAGACGGCAGTGGCCGACAAGTGGGGCTTTCGCGCCCACGGGGCCCGGCTGTGGCGCCTCAAGGACAGGATCGATCGCAAGTTCATGCGCCAGTTCCACGAGCTGCGCCCCATGGCCCCGCCGCCCCTGCCCCGGCCGCGCGCCCTGGGCGTGGACGAGGCGCTGGGCGGCAAGCCCCTGTGCGGGGGCTGCGGCGCCAAGGTGGGAGGCGGGGCGCTCTCGCGCGCCCTGGCCACCCTGCCCCGGCCTGAGCGCGCCGATGTGCTCTCGGGGCCCGGCGACGATGCGGCGGTGCTGGCCGGCCCCGAGGGGCGCGCCCAGGTGATCACCACCGACCAGCTGCGCGCCTTCACCGAGGATACGTGGCTGATGGCCCGCATCGCCGCGGTGCATGCGCTGGGCGACATCTGGGCCATGGGCGCGCGCCCCCAGGCGGCGCTGGCCACCATCACCCTGCCGCGGCTGAGCGCCGAGCTGCAGGAGGGCTGGCTGCGCGAAATCATGGAAGCCGCCGGCGAAGTCTTCGCCGCCGAAGGCGCGGCCCTTGTGGGCGGACACAGCGCCATGGGCAGCGAGCTGAGCATCGGCTTCACCGTCACCGGCCTGAGCGAGGGCACACCGATCACCCTGGCAGGCGCCCGGCCGGGGGACGCCCTGATCCTGACCCGCCCGATCGGCACCGGCACGATCCTGGCCGCAGAGATGGCGATGCAGGCGCCGGGCGCCCATGTGCTGGCCGCGCTCGGGCAGATGGCCCGCCCCCAGGGCGATGCCGCCCGCCTGCTGGCCCCGCTGGCCCATGCCATGACCGACATCACCGGCTTCGGGCTGGCCGGGCACCTCCTGGAGATGGCCAGGGCTTCGGGGGTGACGATCGGGCTGGATCTCGCCGCCATCCCCCTGCTGGCGGGGGCCGAGCGGCTGGCCGCGCAGGGGGTGCGCTCCAGCCTCTGGGCCGACAACCGGGCGCTTCTGGCGGGGCTGGAACTGCCCGACAGCCCCCGCGCGGCGCTGCTCTTCGACCCGCAGACGGCAGGCGGGCTGGCGGCGGCGGTGCCGCAGGATCGGGCCGAGGATTTGCTTCGTGAACTCAAGGCACTGGGGCACGAATCTCATGTCATCGGCCAGTGCCGCGAGGGGGCGGGCAGGCTGCGGATCAGAGCCGGTTAGGCGGATCATCGTGGATGGGCGGACCCGCCCGGGCGCGAAAAAAGGCGCCCCGGCACGGTGCGCTCAGATGTTCCGGCCGGCCCCGCTCTCGGGAAGGTTCTCCGCCGCTTCGGCCCGCCCGACCGCCTCGGCCAGCCGCTCGGCCACCGCCTCCAGAGCCGCGGGGGAAAGGCTGTCAGCCTGCAGTTCGGCCAGCACGGTGGCCTTGGCGCGGCCGCGCCACTTGGCATAGCGCGGGTCGTAGTGGCGGGCCATCAGATCGGCGGCCAGCGCCCGCATCTCGCCCCGTTCGGCCATCTTCAGCCACTGCGCCACCTGCTCGCGCCCGTGAAAGGGGGTCAGCGCCACGATCACCCGGTGCAGCCGCTCGCCATCGGCCACGATGTCGCTGTAGGCGCGCGTCAGATAGGCGGCGCGTTCGGCAAGCGGGGCATCGATGCGGATGCGCGGCGCGCGCTTCATCGCCTCCCACAGCGAGGGCGGCACCAGAAGATTGCCGATCTTGCTGCTCTCGGCCTCCACCAGCACCGGCCGGGCCGGATCGAGCGCCTCGAAGGCATGGGCGAGTGCCCCCTCGAAGGCCTTCTGCGAGGGCTGAGGGGCCGATACCGCGCCGAACAGCGAACCGCGATGGCGCGCCAGACCCTCCAGATCCACCACCTGCACCCCGCGCCTTGCGGCCAGCGCCAGCAGTTCCGTCTTGGCGGTGCCGGTGTTGCCGTCGAGCAGGATCAGCCGGTGCGGCAGGGGGCGCTCGTGCATCGCCTCGGCCACCAGCCGGCGGTAGCTGCGGTAGCCGCCCTCGATCACCTCCACCCGCCAGCCCACCTGCGCGAGGATGGTCGCAAAGGAGTTGGAGCGCTGCCCCCCGCGCCAGCAGTAGACCAGCGGCCGCCAGCCGCCGGGCTTGTCGGCCAGCGGCCCCTCCAGGTGGCGCGCCGCGTTGCGCGCCACCAGCGCCGCCCCGACCTTGCGGGCGGTGAAGGGGCTGATGCGTGTGTAGATGGTGCCCACGCGGGCGCGCTCTTCGTCATCGAGCACCGGCAGGTTGACGGCGCCGGGGATGTGGTCCTCGGCATGCTCGGACGGCGAACGCACGTCGATCACGGTGTCGAAACCGTGCCCGGCCAGATCCTTCAGAGATGTGATCTTCAGCGCCATGGGGTCTCACTAGCGCCGGGGGGCGGCAAGGTCCATGGGCTCGCTCGCCCGAACCGGGAAAACGGCTGTGCCGCTTGCGCAGCTTTCCACCTCCGTGCTAGCCGGAAGCACCCTCCGGAAGCGCCTGGCCGCGTCTTCCGGCAAACCTGCCTGCCGCCTCTTGCGGGGCTGCAGCGCACGACCTTGGCGCAGGGGCATGGCCCCGCGCCGCAAACACCGGAAAGCGACCGGAAAGACACATGAAGTTTCTGCGTTATGGCCCTGAGGGGCATGAAAAACCCGGCGTTCTGGACAGGGACGGCAAGATCCGGGACCTTTCCGGAAAGCTGGGCGATCTGGCCGGCGAATCGGTTCGCGTGGAGCGGCTGGCCGAACTGGCCGGGATCGACCCGGCCTCGCTGCCCGAGGTGGAGGGGACGCCGCGCATCGGCCCCTGCCTGGCCCGGGTGCCCAATTTCTACTGCATCGGGCTGAACTACGCCCGTCACGCGGCCGAGGCGGGCATGGACCTGCCCCGAGAGCCGATCCTGTTTTCCAAGGCCACCTCGGCGCTGTCCGGCCCATACGACCCGGTGATCATCCCGCCCGGTTCGGAAAAGACCGACTGGGAAGTGGAACTGGGGGTGGTGATCGGCCGGCGCGCCGAGCATGTGAGCGAGGCCGAGGCGCTGAACTGCGTGGCCGGATATTGCGTGGTCAACGACGTCAGCGAACGCGCCTTCCAGATCGAACGCGGCGGGCAGTGGATCAAGGGCAAGTCGGCCCCCACCTTCGGGCCGGTCGGCCCGTGGCTGGTGAGTGCCGACGAGGTGCCGGACCCGCAATCGCTGCGTCTTTCCATGCGCCTCAACGGCGAGGTCCGGCAGGACAGCTCGACCTCGGACATGGTGTTTGCGGTGGCCGAGATCATCTCCTACATGTCGCGCTTCATGGCCCTGGTGCCCGGCGACATCATCGCCACCGGCACCCCCGAGGGGGTGGGCATGGGGCTTGACCCGCCCCGCTTCCTGCGCCCCGGCGACGTGATGGAACTGGAGGTCGAGGGCCTGGGCCGGCAGCGCCAGGAGGTGCTGGCCTGGCCCGGCTGAGCCGCAGCCCCTCGGCCGGCCAACGGGCGAAGCACAAACGCGGCGGCCGCGCGCAGCCTGCGCGCGGCGGTTTCCGTCCCGGTGCGCTCAGGCCCTCTGGCCGAGCGCCTTTTCCCATTCCTGCTGGATCTCGTCGCCCAGGGTGAGCGGGTCGAAAGGCTTGGAAATGATGGTCAGGGCGCCGCTTTCCTCCAGCTGCCGAACGGTGTCGCGATCCACCTTGGCGGTCATGTAGATGGTCGGCGTGTCCTGCAGCCCGGGCAGCTTGCGCAGTTCCTGAAGGGTCTCCGGGCCGGTCTTTTCCGGCATCATCACGTCGAGCAGAAACAGATCCGGCCGGAAGGCGGGAGCGGTCTCGACCGCTTCGCGCCAGCCGCTGCAGCTGGCAACCTCGAACCCCTTGACCCCCTCCAGCGCCAGGCGCGCGACTTCGAGGATATCGGGGTCGTCGTCCACATGCATGATCCTTTTCAGTTCTTTCATCGGCAGCAGTCTGTCGTCGTTCTTCGGATTGTTCTTGTCGTTGGTTTCCAGTCGCCCTCAAGGCCTTTCACAGCTCATGCGGCATCCGTCTCTCCATGTGCGCGGATGGCAGAGCCGATCGTACGGATCAAGCGCTCATTGCCCTTTTCCGTTTCCGAACCCGCCAGCGCCTTTCGCAGGCGCTCGGGAATATCCGCCGAGATCTCCTGCCCGGAGATGACCACCACCGGGGTCGAATCCTGCGGCGGGCGGTTGAGCAGGGGCAGAAGCTCCACCCCGCTGCCGTCAGGCAGGGTCAGGTCGAGGATCACCAGATCGAAGGGCCGGCGCGCAAGGCTTTCCCGTGCCCCGGCCAGGCTGTTCACGTGGGTGACAGTGCAGGAGTCATCGATGGCGCCATCCACGAACCGGCGGAACTTCTCGTCATGGCCGACCAGCAGGATCTCGCGCCCGCGGCCCGCCTTCTGCCCCACGGCTTCTTTCAGGCGGCGCACCAGCAGCCCTTCCTCGATCGGCTTCTGCAGCCAGTCTACCACCCCGAACGCATCGCCACGGAGGCTGTTTCTGCCCTGTTCGGCATTGGCAGAGACCACCACCACCGGCAGGCTTGCCGTCTCTTCCCGGCTGCGCAGCTCCTGCAGCAGGGAAATGCCGCTCTGGTCGGGCAGGCCCAGATCGAGGGTCATGCCGTCGAACGTCTCGGCGGCAAGCATGTCCCTGGCCTCGCCCGCGGTGCGGGCCACGCGCACCCCGCAACCCTCCTCTTCCAGGATCACGCTCAGCAGCCGGGCGATGTCCCGGTCGTCCTCGACCACGAGAATCCGGCGCCCCGACAACTGGCGGCCCTGCGCGTGATCCGGGCGCGAATCGGCTTCGGCATTCTGGGCCGGAACGGTGAAGAAGAAGGTCGTGCCCTCGCCCTCGCGGCTGACGAAATCCAGAACCCCGCCATGGGCTTCGACGATGGCGCGGGTGATGCTCAGCCCCAGCCCGGTGCCGCCCTTGAGGCGCACGTCAGAGGAATCGGCCTGGGTGAAGCGCTCGAAGATGCGCGGCTGCGCCTCGGCAGGAATACCCACCCCGTGGTCGCGCACCTCGACCCGGATGCTGCGGCCCTCCAGCCGGGCCGAGATTTCCACCTTGCCGCCTTCATGCGAGAACTTGGCCGCGTTCGACATGAGGTTGGCCATCACCTGCATCATCCGCCCGCGGTCGATTCTGCAGGGCATCGGCGGCAGGGGCTCTGCCAGCTCGAAGCTGACCCCGTGCTCCTCGGCATAGCCGCGGTTGGCCTCGACGGCATCGCGCAGCAGGCTGGAAAGATCGCTCTCCTCCATCCGGTAGGTCATCTTGCCGGCCTCGATCTTTTCCCAGTCGAGGATGTCGTTGACCAGCGCGGTCAGGCGCTTGGTGTTGGAATAGGCGATATCCAGCATCTTCTGCGTCTTGTCCTTGTCGCCCGTCAGCACCCCGGCACGCATCAGCCCCAGCGCCCCCTTGATCGATGTCAGCGGGGTGCGCAGCTCGTGGCTGACGGTGGCGATGAACTCCGCCTTGGCCTTTTCGGCCTTCTTGCGGTCCGAGATGTCGCGATAGACCGAAAGGAAGCGCGGCTTCTCGCCCTCCGGCTCGATCAGGTGCATGTAGATTTCCAGCGGAACGCCCTTGCTGTCCACGGTCTCGAACACCATGGATTTCTTCGGCCCGCGGATCAGCTTCTCGCAGTTCTTCTCAAGCTTGGCCTGCTGTTTGTCGGTGATGTAGTCGTAGGTGTGCTTGCCGCGCCACTCGTCCCTGCTCCAGCCCGTGCGGGCCAGCGCCTGGTTGTTGAGATAGATGAACTCGTAGGTCTCGGGCCAGAACACGTAGACCTCGTTCTTTATCAGGTCCAGAGAGCTGGAAAGCTGGCGGATTTCCTCCTGCGCCCGGACCCTCTCGGTCACGTCGCGCAAGGTGGCGATGAAACGCGGCTTGTGCCCTTCCGGCCAGACGAACTTGATGTCGTATTCGGTGGCCTTCATCTGCCCGTTCCCATCCTCGCTGCGGCGCACGAAAGAGACCGAACCGGCCCGGTCCTTCACCATCGGCCTGAGCACCTGCTCGCATTCCTCGTAGGTCAGCCCGCCCTCCAGATCGACGGGCGTCATGTCGAAGATCTCCTTCTCGCTCAGGCCGAGCCGCTCCAGCGCGGCGCGGTTGGCATAGAAGAACTTCTTGGTGTCGGGCCAGAACATGTAGACTTCGTCGTCGATCAGGTCGAGCGTCACCTTCAGCTCGGCCACCTGGTTCTCGGCCTCGCGGCGCTCGGAGATGTCCGTCACGGTGATGAAGAAGCTGGGCTCCAGCCATTCCGATTTCAGGAACTGGACCTGAACCAGCGACGGCACATGCCTGCCGTCCGCCATGGTGCGCCCGATCTCGTAGCTCAGCCGGTCGAGCCGGCCTTCCATGAGCGCCCGCAGGTTTTCGCGGCAGGTGGTCTCGCACACGCCAAGCGCACGCCCCAGGTCGGGGAAACACGCCCCGTCCTGCACGTCGTCCTCGCCGCTCACCGCCTTCAGGGCCTTGCGGTTGGCGTAGAAGCACTTCTCCGTGGCGACGGAAAACAGATACACCTCGTCATTCACCAGCTCGAAGAATTCCGTCAGCTGGGACCTGGCCTGCTGTTCCTTCGACTGGGTGATATCCGCCTGGATGGAGATGAACTTCACCGGCCGCCCGTCCTTGCCCATCTGCGGCACGATGGTGCTTTTCACCCAGTAGAGAGAGCCGTCCTTGCGCCGGTTCCTGATTTCGCCGCTCCAGGTTTCGCCCCGGTAGATGGTCTGCCACATGTCGCGGAAGAAGTCCGCGTCATGCGTCCCCGAATTCAGCATCCGGTGGTTCTGGCCCAGCAGCTCTTCGCGGCTGTAGCCGCTGATCTCGACGAACTTGTCGTTGACGTAGATGATCTTGCCCTTGGCGTCGGTGATGCTGACGATCGCATGTTCGTCCAGCGCGCGCTGGCGGAAGTTCAGCTCGCCCTGCTGGCGCTGGATGATCTGGCCGCGGATCTTAGAAAGCTCCGCCCCGCGCCGGGCGGCCGTGGCCAGCGCCACGATCAGCCCGCCAATGGCGATGAGCACGGCCAGGATCCAGTAGCGGCTTTCCCACAGGGCCGCACGGACCATCGCGGCGCTGTAGCCCTCGTAAGGCGGGGCCTCGAGAAGCTGCAGCAGGGATTTCACCGGGCGGTAACTCAGGGGCGCCTGCCAGCCCACGTAATCGCCCTGCATCGCGGCCGGAGACTCGGGCGTGATATCCAGAAGCGCCTGCCGGATGTCATTGATGATCCGCTCGGGCAGAACCGGAACATCGCCCAGCTGCTCGGGCAGGCCCGGAATCCTGGCAAACACCCATTCGGGGTAGAGGTCGGTCGAGACCTCGAGCGGGAATCCCGGAAAGCGGTGCGCCTCTATGATGCGGAAATCCTCCAGGTCGATCACGCCCCGGGCCGCCAGCTTTTCCAGCACCCCCGTCCGGACGACACCGGCATCCACCCGGCCGTCGCGCACCGCCTCGACCACGGCCAGCTGGTTGCCGCCCGAAAAGGTCAGCTCGCCCAGGAACTCTTCGGGATCGATGTTCCTCTTGAGAAACTCTTCCTTCGCCACCTGCCAGCCGCCGAAGGCATTGGGGGCCACCGCCATCAGGGACTTGCCGCGCAGTTCCTCGAAGGAAACGAAATCGTGCTTCGAGCGGCGGGTGAAGATGACCGAGCCGAAGCGGATCAGCGCCTCGTCTTCCCACTTGTTGACCAGCGAGAGCATCGCCGTGGCGCCGGCATCGACCTCCATGCGCACGTAAGTGGACGGGTCGGTGATGGCAAAGTCGAACTCCCCACGCCGGGCGCCGTTCACGATGGCCTCCGGATCGGAATAGGGGATCAGCCTGACCTCGTGATCCCCCAGCCTCTCGCTGATGGCATCGGCGGTGGCCTGCCACCTGGCCAGCGCGTCCTCCTTGCCAAGATGGGCCCGCACGCCGATGGTGATCTCCTTCGCCATGCCCGGCTGGGGGGCGAAAAGAGCCAGAGCCCCCACCAGAAACAGCAAGGCAAGGCCATGGAGCACATGCAGAGCGCCGAGACGAAACGAAAGCCCGAAGCCATGACCACGCGGCAAGACCGCGCCCTCCTGCACCTGCGGTCGCCGCGGCCCCTTCTCGCAACAGACGGAAACCCTCATGCCTGAATCCACCCTGCCATGCCTTTCTGCTCGGCCGCCGCATTCTGCGATACGGTCGCACCATTTCCATTCTCGAGTCGCCCGGCTGCACCCCTCGCGCCCCGGCCTCGGATGCATCACACCATGAAACCCGATTGTGGCAAAATCAGGGAACGGCGGAGGCCACCGGCGGCCTGCGCCAAAAGTTGCATGCCGGCAACAGCCGGAGAGACTGCCCCTTCAGCCCCGGAACCCGGTCGCGACCACGTATTTCTCCGAACTGTCGGCCCGGCTGGCCGGCGGCTTGACGTTCATCACCTTCGCGAACCGCTGCTTGAGGCGCTTTTGCAGCTCGCCCTCGGCCCCGCCGGCCAGCACCTTGGCCACGAAGGTTCCGCCCTCGTCGAGCACGTCGAAAGCCAGCTCGGCCGCCGCCTCGCACAGGGCGATGATGCGCAGGTGATCCGTCTGCTTGTGCCCCGAACTGGCCGCCGCCATGTCCGACATCACCACGTCGGCCTTGCCCCCCAGCCAGGCCTTCACCCTGTCGTCGGCACCCTCTTCCATGAAGTCCAGCTGGTGGATCTCGGCCCCCGCGATCGGCTCCACCTCCTGCAGATCGATGCCCAGCACCCGCCCCTGCGCCTTGCCCTTGCGCTCGCCAAGCGCATTCACCCGCTTCACCGCCACCTGGCACCAGCCGCCAGGGGCGCAGCCCAGGTCCACCACCCGCGCCCCGGGCACCAGGAAGCGGTACTTGTCGTCCAGCTCGGCAATCTTGTAGGCCGCCCGCCCCCGGTAGCCCTCGGCCCGGGCCCGCTTCACGTAAGGGTCATTGAGCTGGCGCTCCAGCCACAGGGTGGAGCTCAGCTTGCG
>WFPZ01000249.1 GCA_015487335.1 Paracoccaceae bacterium | reverse complement strand
TTGGTGCCGCCACCGGCGGTTCCCATGTTGCCCAGCGCCAGCTGCAGGATGCAGTAGGCGCGGGTGTTGGAAGTGCCGATATGGTGCTGGGTACCGCCCATGCACCAGATCACCGTGCCGGGCAGCCAGCTGGAGCGCGTGGCGCGCACGCTGGCCAACAACCGCCCCGGCACGGTGATCTGGTGCATGGGCGGTACCCAGCACCATATCGGCACTTCCAACACCCGCGCCTACTGCATCCTGCAGCTGGCGCTGGGCAACATGGGAACCGCCGGTGGCGGCACCAACATCTTCCGCGGTCATGACAACGTGCAGGGCGCCACCGACATGTGCGTGCTCTCGCACACGCTGCCCGGCTATTACGGGCTGTCGGCCGGGGCCTGGGCGCACTGGGCGCGGGTCTGGGGCGAAGATCTCGACTGGCTCAAGAGCCGCTTCGACACCATCACTGGCGCCGACGGCAAGCCGAAGTCGCTGATGAACGAGAAGGGCATCGTGGTCAGCCGCTGGATCGACGGGGTGCTCGAGGCCAAGGAGAACATCGACCAGCCCGACAACGTGCGGGGGATGGTCTTCTGGGGCCACGCGCCGAACTCGCAGACCCGCGGGCCGGAGATGCAGAAGGCGATGGAGCTGCTCGACATCCTGGTGGTGGTCAACCCCTACCCGACGGTCACCGCGGTGATGCACAACCGCACCGACGGGGTGTATGTGCTGCCCGCCGCCACCCAGTTCGAGACCTACGGTTCGGTGACCGCCTCCAACCGCTCGTTGCAATGGCGCGAGAAGGTGGTCGAGCCGCTGTTCGAGAGCCTGCCCGATCACACGATCATGGCCAAGTTCGCGCGCAAGTTCGGCTTTGCCGACCGCCTGTTCCGCAACATCCAGCTCAATGGCGACGAACCGCTGATCGAGGACATCACCCGCGAGTTCAACCGCGGCATGTGGACGATCGGCTATACCGGCCAGAGCCCGGAGCGGCTGCGCAAGCACATGGCCTACCAGCACACCTTCGACAGGAACACGCTGCAGGCGATTGGCGGGCCGCTGGACGGCGAATACTACGGCCTGCCATGGCCATGCTGGGGGCCGGCCGAGATGAAGCACCCGGGTACGCCGATCCTCTATGACATGTCCAAGCCGGTCTCCAAGGGCGGGCTGACCTTCCGCGCCCGCTTCGGGGTGGAGCGCAACGGCGAGAACCTGCTGGCGGAAGGCGTGGCCTCGGTGAATTCGGAGCTGCAGGACGGCTATCCGGAGTTCACCATGGCGATGCTCAAGGAGCTGGGCTGGGATGCGGACCTCACCGACGAGGAACGCGCCGTCATCGAAGGGATCGCCGGCGACAAGACCAACTGGAAGACCGACCTCTCGGGCGGCATCCAGCGCGTCGCGATCAAGCACGAGGCCGCGCCCTTCGGCAACGCCAAGGCACGTGCCGTGGTCTGGACCTTCCCCGATCCGGTGCCCATTCACCGCGAGCCCCTCTATACGCCGCGGCGCGATCTGGTGGCCGATTATCCCACCTATGCGGACCGGAAGTTCTATCGCCTGCCAACCCTTTATGAGTCGATCCAGAAGCAGGACTTCTCCAGGGAGTATCCGCTGATCATGACCTCGGGGCGGCTGGTGGAGTATCAGGGCGGGGGCGACGAGACGCGCTCCAACCCGTGGCTGGCAGAGCTTCAGCAGGAGATGTTCGTCGAGATCAGCACCCGCGATGCCAACAACATCGGCATCCGCGACGGGCAGGATGTCTGGGTGGAAGGCGCCGAGGGCGGCCGGATCAAGGTCAAGGCCATGGTCACCGAGCGCGTGGGTACGGGCGTGATCTTCCTGCCGTTCCACTTCGGCGGCTACTTCCAGGGCGAGGACCTGCGGTCCAAGTTCCCGCCAGGGGCCGACCCGTATGTGCTTGGGGAGGCAGCCAACACGGCGCTGACCTACGGCTATGACTCGGTCACCCAGATGCAGGAGACGAAAGTCTCGCTGTGCAAGATAACGCCGGCATAAGGGAGGAGCGATCATGTCAGCACTTGGAGGAAAGGCAAGAGCCAAGTTCCTGGTCGATGCCGAGCGTTGCATCGAGTGCAATGCCTGCGTCACCGCCTGCAAGAACGAGAACGAGGTGCCCTGGGGGATCAACCGCCGCCGGGTCGTCACCATCGGCGACGGCAAGCCCGGCGAGCGGACGATCTCGATCGCCTGCATGCACTGCTCCGATGCGCCCTGCATGGCGGTCTGTCCGGTGGACGTGTTCTACCAGACCGAGGAGGGCATCGTCCTGCACAGCAAGGATCTGTGCATCGGCTGCGGCTACTGCTTTTACGCCTGCCCCTTCGGCGCGCCGCAGTTCCCGCAGGCGGGCAACTTCGGCTCACGCGGCAAGATGGACAAATGCACCTTCTGCGCCGGCGGCCCGGAAGAGAACTTCTCGATGGCCGAGTTCCAGAAATACGGCCGCAACCGGATCGCCGAAGGCAAGCTGCCGATCTGCGCCGAGATGTGCGCCACCAAGGCGCTGCTGGCCGGCGACGGGGACGACATCGCGACCATCTATCGCGAACGCATCGTGGCCCGCGGCTTCGGTTCGGGCGCCTGGGGCTGGGGCACGGCCTACGGGCGCAAGGGCGGCTGAGCGCCTGGCGTTCGCCATTGGGCAAGAACGGCCGGGCCCTGAAACCTCGGGGTCCGGCAGACCGGCCGGAAACGGGCCGGGGCGATGATCCGCCGTGGCACGAGAGGGGCACAGATGTGGAAACGCAACAACCTGTGGGCAGGCCGCGCCTTGATGCTGCTGATCACGGCGCTGGTGCTGGCGCTGTCGGTGGCGGGCACGGGGGCGCTTCGGGCGCAGGGCGGGGATGAACGTGCCCGGCCCCTGCCGCTTGATGCCTCGCCCTCGCAGACGCTGGAAGACATCCTCGCCCGCCAGCGCGGCGAGAAGGTTTCCAACGACATCCGCCGCCAGTTCCTCGGGACCGACCTGACCCCGGAGGCGGCGCGCGAGCAGCTGGGTATCCTGGGTGGGGCCTCCGACCCGGACCTGTGGCGGCGCATCCGCTTCAACGAGATCGACCCCACGGTTTCGGCCCGCGGGCCGGTAGAGGGAGTTCTGATCCAGGACGCCGGCATGCGCTGGCTGGAAGAACGCACCACCGTGGCCAGGAACGGGGCGATCGGACTGGGCGGGGTGATCCTGCTTCTGGCGCTGTTCTTCCTGCTACGCGGTCGGGTGCGGCTGGAAACAGGCTTTTCCGGCGTCGAGATCCCGCGCTTCACGGAAATGGAGCGGATCAGCCACTGGCTGCTGGCCAGCTCCTTCATCCTGCTGGGGCTGACGGGGCTGTGGTCGCTCTACGGGCGGCTGGCGCTGATCGAGCTGATCGGCCGCGACAGTTATGCTACCGTGACCGCGCTCACCAAGCAGGTGCACAACAACGTGGCCTGGGCCTTCATCCTCGGGCTGGTGATGGTCTTCGTGCAATGGGTCGCCTGGAACCTGCCCTCGCGCGAGGACATCACCTGGCTGTTGAAGGGGGGAGGGTTGTTCTCCAAGGGGGTGCACGTGCCGGCACGCAAGTTCAACGCCGGCCAGAAGATCGTCTTCTGGCTGGTGACGCTCCTGGGTACCTCGGTGGCGCTGACCGGGCTGTCGCTGCTGTTTCCCTACCAGCTGCCGATCTTCGATCGCATTTATGCATTCATCAATGCTGCGGGCGGGCTGGTGGGGGCCGATCCGGGCCTGCCGGAGGGGCTGCTGCCGGTCGAGGATATGCAGCTGGCGCAGCTGTGGCACAGCATCATCGCCATGGTGATGATCGGGGTGATCTTCGCGCATATCTATATCGGCACCATCGGCATGGAGGGCGCCTTCAGCGCCATGGGCCGCGGCAAGGTGGACCGCAACTGGGCGCGCGAGCACCACAGCATCTGGGCCGAAGAGCAGGAAAAGGCCATGGGTGCGGCGGAAGACACACCGCCGGCACAGCCGGTCGAATGACCGGGTAATACAAGGACGAGGCAAGGATGCGCGCATTCGTGACAAGCCTGATCGTGCTGGCCGTGGTGGCCGTGGGCGGCAATCTGATCCTGCGGTCGCTGCCCTTTTCCAGCGCCGACGTACGGATAAGCGAGGACGTGAGGCTGGACGAGTAGCTTCAGGTCAATGGTCCTGGCCCTGTTCTTCCGCGTTGGGGTAGAACAGCTGCTGGCCGCCCATCCGGTAGGCGGCGATGGCCCGCTGGCCTGCCTCCGAAAGCATCCAGCCGATGAAGCGCCGCGCGGCCTCGGCCTTCACGTCGGGGCAGTTGGCGGGGTTTGCCATGATGATCCCGTACTGGTTGAACAGCGCCGGGTCGCCCTCGAAAAGAATGCGGAAATCGTCCTTGTTGGCGAAGGAGATCCATGTCGCCCGGTCGGTGAGCGCATAGGCGCGCATCCCCACCGCGGCGTTCAGCGTGGCGCCCATGCCCGAGCCCGTCTCGCGGTACCAGGCGCCGCTGGCCGCCAGCGGGTCGAGCCCGGCCGCCGCCCACAGGGCCATCTCCTTCTTGTGGGTGCCGCTGTCGTCGCCGCGCGAGGCAAAGGGGGCGCGGGCGCGGGCAATCGCGCGCAGGGCCTCGGCCGCCGATCCGGCCCCGGCCACCCCGGCCGGATCGTCCCCCGGGCCGACGATGACGAAATCGTTGTACATCAGGTTGTGCCGTTCCAGCCCGTAGCCGGCGGCCACGAAGGCCTCTTCCGCCGCCCTGGCATGGACGATCACCACGTCGCCGTCGCAGTTGCGCGCATTGCGCAGCGCCTGGCCCGTGCCCACCGCCACCACCCGCACCTCGATGCCGGTGGTCGCGGTGAACTGTGGCAAGATCGCCTCGTAAAGCCCTGAATTCTGGGTCGAAGTCGTGGATTGCAGAATGATGAACGGCCCCTCGCCGGCAAGGGCGGTCAGGGGCGGGAAAAGCGCCGTCAGCAGGGCAAGCCACAGGCGCGGGGCAAGGGTGCGGGCATTCACAGCAACAGCCCTCCGTTCCTGTAGGCGCGCGCCGCTTCGGAGGCGGGGGCGCGGAAGAAGCGCCGGGCCGGCGTCACCTCGGCGATGCGGCCGCGGTGCAGAAAGATCACCTCGTCGGCCAGGCGCTCGGCCTGGGCCCAGTCGTGGGTGACGAAAACCACCTTGCAGCCGGCGGCCACCACCTTGCGGGTCAGGGCCTCGATGGCGGCGGTGGAGCGGGGGTCGAGGCTGGCGGTGGGCTCGTCGAGCAGCAGCAGCCGCGGCTGGCGGGCCAGGGCGCGCACGATGGCCAGCCGCTGCTGCTCGCCGCCCGAGAGCGCGCGGGCCGGGCGCTCGGCGCAGCGGGTCAGGTCGGCCATCACCAGCAATTCGGCCAGCCGCCCCGAGCGCATGCGCCGCGGCACCCCGGCGATGGCCAGGGCGTGCAGCAGGTTGCCCCGCACCGAGCGGCGCAGGAGCACCGGGCTCTGGGGCACCAGGGCCACCGCGCCGCGGATGTCGGGGTGCAGCGCCACCTCGCCCTCGTCGGGTGTCAGCAGCCCGGCCAGGGCGCGCAGCAGCAGGCTCTTGCCGGCGCCGTTGGGGCCGAGCATGGCGGTGATCCCCGAGGCGGGCAGCTCGAAGCTCAGCCCGCCCAGCAGGGTGTTGCCGCCGCGCCGGATGACAAGCCCGCGCGCCCGCAACAGCGCCCCCTGCGGGTGGGGATGCACCGGCGGGTGCAGGGGCAGGACGCGGAGCTCAGGCATGGGCGGCCTCGCGCCATTCGCTGCGCAGAAGCGCAACCGCGGTATTCACCAGCAGCGAGAGCACCAGCAGGATCAGCCCCAGCGCCAGCGCCAGCCCGAGGTTGCCCCTTGAGGTTTCCAGCGCCACCGCGGTGGTCATCACCCGGGTGACGTGGTTGATGTTGCCGCCAACGATCATCACTGCCCCCACCTCCGACAGCGCCCGCCCCAGACCGGCCAGCGCCACCGTCATGAGCGCGCTCCGCGCCTCCCACAAGACGGTGCCCAGCATCTGGATGCGGCTGGCCCCCAGGGTGCGCAGCATCTCGTCGTATTCGGCATGCATGTCGGCGATGACCTGGCGCGAGATGGCGGTGACGATCGGGATCACCAGCACCATCTGGGCGATGATCATCGCCGTGGGCGTGTAGAGAAGCTCCAGCACCCCCAGCGGCCCGCTGCGCGAGAACAGAAGATAAAGCGCCAGCCCCACCACCACCGGCGGCAGGCCCATCATCGCGTTCACCAGCACGATCAGCCCCCGGCGGCCGGGAAACCGCCCGACCGCCAGCACCGCGGCGAAGGGCAGCGCCACCAGCAGGGCCAGCAGCACCGCGGTGAAGGAAACCCGGATCGAGAGCAGGATGATCTCGAACAGTTCGCGGTCCAGCCCCGCGATCATTCGGAAGGCCTGGGCGAATCCTTCGGACATCCGGGCGACTTTCCTGAACTGACGCACCACTGGGAAAACGGTAGGGGATTTGCGCCTCGCGGCCAAGGGCGGAGTGCACCGGCGGGGCCCGCCCCCGGGGCTCAGCCCGCGCCGCCGCCCAGCCCGGCCTTGTCCATGTCATGCACCAGGCGGGTCTCCAGCAGCTGGCCGTGCTGGTAGAGGATGGGGTAGGCCACGGCCGAGATCTGCGAGTTGAGGTCCTTCAGCCAGCGCAGGGTCTCGAGATGCAGATCGGAGCTCTCGAAGCTCTGCTCCACCCCCTGGCGCAGCCGGTTGAGGTGCTTCTTGCGGCTCTTGCGCTCGCGCCGGGCCATCTCGGCCTTTTCCTCGATCAGCAGGCGGGCGCAGTCGAGGTCGCCCGAGACCAGCACGTTGAAGGCCAGCCCCATGTTGTGCATCAGCCGCTCGTGCATGGCGCGCAGCTCCGACCAGCCCTCGGCGCTGAGCCGCAGGCGCTTGCGCCCCTTTTCCTCGGCAAGGGACATGAGCCGCTTGGAGATGATGTCGCCCGCGCTTTCCAGGTTGATGGCGTATTCCGTCAGCGAGCGGATGCGGCGGCTTTCTTCCTTGCTCAGCGCCTCGCGCGGAATCGAGGCGGCATAGCGGCGGATGCCCGAGAGCGCCTCGTTCACCTGCCGGTCCATCCGGCGGATCGCCTTGATGCGCTCGGGGTCGTATTTTTCGTAAAGCTCCATCACCGGGCGGGCCATGACCTCGACGATCTGCCCCATGCGCAGCACCTCGCGGGTGAGGCTGGCGATGGCCAGCGAGGGGTTGTCGATCACCTTCCGGTCGAGCGCGCTGGCCGGGCGGAAGGCATCGGTGCCCTTGTCGGGCAGGTCCGGGAGCAGCGCCCTGAGGGGCCGTTCGAGCAGGCCCACCACCGG
This sequence comes from Paracoccaceae bacterium, assembly GCA_015487335.1. Taxonomy (GTDB): domain Bacteria; phylum Pseudomonadota; class Alphaproteobacteria; order Rhodobacterales; family Rhodobacteraceae; genus S012-89. The sequence goes on along the minus strand of WFPZ01000249.1, from coordinate 315 downwards.
CAGCGCGAGAGCCAGCAGCAGGATGTTGAAGGTCAGGTGCACCGAGACCACCCGCTGGCCCTCGGGAAAGATGTCGAACAGCGACAGCGCCGGGGTGAGATTGATCACCAGCAGCGCGGCCACCGCGCCCAGCCCCCGCAGGGCGAGGTTGGCCAGGGCGATGCGCCGGCCCGCAGGCGCCATGCCGCGGCCCAGCCAGATCGGCAGGGTGGCCGAGCCGAGATTGGCGCCAAGCACCACCGAAGCCCCCGCCGCCGCCGGCAGCGCCTCCACCGAAACCAGCGTGACCACCAGCAGGATCGCCGCCACCGAGGA